>JBEBTQ010000001.1:0-32358 GCA_040393685.1 Advenella kashmirensis
CAGCCTGGGTACTGGTCAGTCTGCACAAGGCGGTCGTTTGTTTGGCCGTCAGGCAGTAATCGGTCTGAAAGGAGACGATTGGGGTACGCTCACAGTCGGTCGTCAGGACAACGTAGCCGACGACTTTATGGGTGACTTTGACGCCTTTGGTACTGGTCTCGACCAAGCCAGCGCAAACAGCGCATTTGGCGATAGTCTGGGTTATAAAATCGATGCCTCAGTCAAATACCTGTCACCAGAATGGTCCGGCTTCCAGTTTGGTCTTGCCTATGGTGGCAACCGCAGTCATAGCAAAACATTATTGAACGGAAAAACGACGGCAGACGACAGAAATGCTGATAACGTGTTCAGCGCCGGTCTGAAATTTGAAACAGGTCCATTCGCAATCGCCGCGTCTTTTGACCGCTTCCGCGTAGATCATCGGACCATCGATAAAGCCTATACCTATTCCAGCAAATCCTGGAACATCGGCACTTCCTATGATTTCGAAGTTGTCAAACTTTACGGTTTGTACGGTGAAGTCAAGGGCTACAATGTCCTCAATACGAGCTACGACTATGGCCTGATTACCGGTCTCAAACTGTCGGATGACGTGCTTGTTCTGGACGCTGGCAAATATCGCCAAAAAGCCTGGGCGTTTGGTCTGAGCGTTCCTGTTGCCGAGACTGGAAAGCTGATGTTCTCCTATCAAGGCGTCAAAGCCAAGGATATCTATCTGGGCGGCGATTCTGGATTTAAACGTAAAGCTAAAATCTTCAGCGTAGGCTATACACAAGACCTGTCCAAACGGACCACTGCATATGCTTCACTTTCTTTCGGCAAAGCAAAAGCAGTTTTCCCAGGTGTTGAAACACGTAACGACCTCAAATCAACCCAGGCTCTGGTCGGTCTGCGTCACCGCTTCTGATTGGTCTGAGTGGGCGATTTCTCTCGCCTGAAAAGGAAACTGTTCATTGCGAACGTGAAATTTCAAGGGTAATTCACTCGTTGTGGCAGTTTCCACAGACAAAAAATAGCGCCTTCAAAATATCGAAGGCGCTATTGTTATTTGCTTCATTTGCCTTAGCGAGCAAGTGACGGTAACGAAGTCATTACTCCCTCATTAACCTTCCGATTTTTTCGACTGCTGATCAGCAGGTTTCTGCTTATCATCGGCAGACGATTTTGGCTCATCAGTCTTGCCTTTATCGGAATCCTTCAGCTTATTGAATGCGTCATCCAGAGCCTGATCTGCCTTGGCTAGTTTGTCGCGCGTGGATGTCATCCACGCTTCGTCGTCGCTCAGGCGTTTCTGACTCTCGGTCAGCATACGTTCGACTTCTGCCGGCTGTGGACCTCCGATACCAACGCGCGTTTTAACCATGAATTCAGGCGACAGCACTTCGCGGAAGTGGGCTTCATTGATAGGCAGTTTTTCTTCAGGCAGCTTGTATTTTTGCAATGCCTTGGTATAAAGCTCAACTGCTTTTTCGTAAGGGAAGTCTTTGGGTTTGAATCCGTTGCTTCTGGCTTCCGTCACAATCTGCGATGCAAAGCTATGACCCACGCGGAAGGGGATCTTATGCTCTTTTTGCAGCGCCTCTGCCAGCTCCATGGACGTGGTCCAGTCATCTTCAAGCTCTTCCAGAGACCGTTTGGCATTGACATTCAGCGCCTTAGTGACGGTGTTCATGTTGTCGATCATCTTGATGGCCTGCGGAAACAGTCCCAGGTCGTCGGCTGGCGACTTATAGTCCGTCATCCCGGTTGTCACATTATGAGCACGGAAAATAACGGTCTGAGCCAGACCAACCACGTTGGACGCTGCTTCACGTGCACGCATGATTACGCCAGGGTTTCGCTTTTGCGGCATGGCGCTACTGGTGTACGTGCTGCCTTCATCCAGCAACAGCCATGGGCGGGTCTGGTGATATTGCGTATGAATATCACCAAGCAACGCACCCAGACGAATGGCGGTGGAAGAGGGGATGCTACTGGCTTCAAGTCCGATATCCGAAGGCGATACCTGACTGGAGTCAAGCGAGTTTTCAATAATGCCGTCGAAACCCAGCAATTCGGCCATGCGCTTGCGATTCAGCGGCCAGCTTGAGTTAGCAAGAACAGCAGTGCCCATGGCAGAAAGATTCATCCGTTTATAGAGTTCGTGAATCCGCTGGGCATCGCGTGCGAAAGAGGCTTCGTATGCGAGCAGGTAATGGGCGTAGCTGATCGGCATGGCCTGCACACCATTGGTATAGGCAGGCACAATCGTGTTGACGTTTTTACTGGCAACCTTAAGCAGCTCAGCACGCAAGGAATTCAGGGCATCCGAGTAGTCGAGCACCTGATTGCGCAATTTGGCCATGCGGTAGGTTGCGTACATGTCCTGGCGACTGCGTCCGGTATGGATCAAAGAGGCATCAGGACCAATTTCGTCTGTAATGATTTTTTCGATCTGCAGGACGTCCTTGGGGCGCTTGCCGTCAGATTTCTCTGATTGATCCAGCGAATAGGCAACGCCGTTTGCGAGCTTGGCGCCCATTTCAGGTGTCACAATTTTTTCTTCGGTAAGCATCACGGCAGAGGCCTTGTTGATCTTGCCGAGCCAGTAGAACTGATCTTCTTTCTCGTCGTTCTTACTGGTTGATTTGCTTGAGGTCGGTTTGGCAATGGCGCCGGCCTTGGCCGCCTGCTGCTCGCATTCCGCAGTTGTTTTGCAGGGCATTTCGCCCGTATTGGCGGCCTGTGCCATGCCAGTGGTGGCACCCATGAGAATAAGCGCCAGCACCTGGGGTTTCAATCGAAATAAGGGTTGGTTCACGGTTTTTGTCTCCTGATTGTAATTAACGCCGAATGTATCGGAGGGTTTACTTACTCCGGCAAAAAGTCCCTGACCGACAGGTAACGTTCTCCGGTATCGTAGTTTATTCCCAGAACTTTTGCGTCTGGAGGCAGATTGGGCAGGGTTTTTGCTATGGCTGCCAGCGTGGCGCCGCTGCTGATTCCAACCAGCAGACCTTCCTGGGTGGCGGCGCGGCGCGCAAAGTCCAGGGACTCTGGCACTTCCACGGAGATAGTCCCATCCAGCAGACTCATATCCAGGTTTGCTGGAATAAAGCCCGCGCCAATGCCCTGCAGGGAGTGTGGGCCAGGCTCGCCACCTGCGATCACTGCAGAGGCGGCAGGTTCGACTGCAAGCACTTTGATCGCAGGCCATTTTTCCTTAAGGGTACGTGCAATACCCGTAATATGACCACCCGTACCCACGGCAGTGATGAGATAGTCCAGTCCTTCCGGAAAGTCTTCGATGATTTCTGCGGCCGTGCGTTGCGCATGAACCAGGGGATTAGCGGGATTTTCAAACTGCTGGGGGATCCATGCGCCGGGTGTTTGAGATGCAAGCTCTTCTGCACGGGCAATGGCGCCTTTCATTCCTTTTTCTTTGGGAGTCAGATCGAATTTGGCCCCGTAGGCGCTCATGAGTCTGCGACGCTCAATACTCATGCTTTCAGGCATTACCAGAATAAGCTTATATCCTTTGATGGCGGCGACCATGGCCAGACCCACACCCGTGTTGCCTGAGGTGGGCTCAATAATTGTTGCGCCTGGCTTGAGGGTGCCTGCATTTTCCGCCTCTTCGATCATTGACAATGCAGCGCGATCTTTAAGTGAACCGCCAGGATTAAAGCGTTCTGCCTTGATCCAGACTTCCTGAGTGCCAGGAAACATGCGGGAAAAGCGGATATGGGGAGTATGGCCTATCGTGTCGAGTACGGAAGAAGCTTTCATGAGCAGTATCTGTTCTGGTGAGAAAAGAGAAAAATATAACACAGAGCCGTTGCGTGCAACGATCAGGTTTGCGGGTCATTGACTTTGTTTGCGTTGTTCAATCTGATTGAGTCAGGAAACCATTAGGACGTTATCGATTGTGTCTTACTATCGACCTGGCAAAGAAGACCGATGTTGACGAATGTGATGACGCTGATATACTCAAATGAAATAATTATGTCGACTTCATAACGCGAATATTACGGGTATTTGCTGCCAATGAAGCCCGCCAGGCAGCAAAATCAAGGGGATCGATCAAATGGTGGGTCGGTATGTCGTTCCACCGCGAATTACCTATAAAGGAAACGAAGATGTCGTTGGATCTGGAATTGGTGGGGCGTCTGGTCATGTCTGCGTTGCTGGGAAGCGTGATTGGCTTTGAACGGGAGCGGCTCTCCTGGGCAGCCGGTCTGCGAACGCATATGCTGGTCTGCGTGGGTTCTGCGCTGGTCATGATCGTTTCCATTCATGGCTTTGCAGATGCACAGAATGGATCGCACATCTCGCTTGATCCTTCCCGGGTTGCGGCACAGGTTGTTTCGGGTATTGGCTTTCTGGGTGCCGGTGCCATACTGGCTCGCGGTGAGGTGATCCGCGGCCTGACCACAGCAGCCAGTGTCTGGTCAGTTGCCGGCGTCGGTCTGGCTGTCGGCGGGGGGCTTTATACGCCATCCATCGCTGCGACCATTATCATTCTGCTGATTCTGGCCGGTGTAAAGCCACTGGAGAAGCGCTTTATTGCTTATCATCGCCGGCGTCATGTCACCCTCAGGGTTAAGCGCGGAAGTATTACGCTGGGCAGTTTCAATAGTGCACTGGGTGTGAGTGCGAATCGCGTCAAGCAATTCATTCTGCAACCCTCAGAAGATGACGATTTTGATCAGTTGTATATCGTCTTCTCGCGAATGTCAGTGCAGGAATACGTTCTGATTCGCAAGAAGTTCAAAGAATTGCCAGGCATCGAATCAGTGATGGAAATGGATTCCGAAGAAGAGATTGATCCGGAGTCCTGGTGATGACGTTCTCTACGACATAGACAGGCGGGTCGGATCGGTTGGGTAATGAGGGCAAGTCATGAGATGCCAGCGTGGGGATCTCATGCGTGGCCGCCACTAGGCAGCAACTACGACGGGTCGTGCGCGCAATTCATAGAGTGTAATGCCGATTCCGCTGGCACAAATGATGCCAATGCCCAGCCAGGTGACCGCATCGGGAAACTGATTCCACACCAGCCATCCAAGGGCTGTCGCGCTGATAATCTGTAGATATACAAAAGGTGACAATAAGGAAGCCGGCGCATGGCGATAGGCCTGAATCTGCAACAGGTGACCCACGCCGCCGGTGACGCCAGTAGACAAAAGCAGCAGCCATTGTTTGATGTCCAGAACGGCCATGACCTCCAGTACTTCATCCAGCGTAAACAGCGTATAGACCGTCAGCACTACCGTGCCGAAAAAACCGCTCCATATGACGGTCGTAAGTGGATTGTCGCCGGCGAGTCGCCGGTTGGCGATAAATTGCATGGAAAATATCACAGCGTTCGACAACCCGAAAAAAACACCTGTCGGATCCAGGCCGCCAGACGGTCGTATCACAATCACAATACCCGCAAATCCGATGAGTGCAGCAATCCAGCGCGACAGCATGGCTTTTTCCTTCAATATCCATGGCGCCACCGCCAGCAGTATCAAGGGTGCAATAAAGTTGATTGCCGTAGCCTGTGCCTGAGGCAAATAACGCAGGGTCGTAAAAAACACCATGGTGGAAGAGAGCATGAATACGCCGCGCAGCAGCTGCTCAAATGGCTTTTTGGTCCTGAGGATTTGCCAGCCCTTGGCGGGTATCACAATTGACATCACCAGAATCAGATGAACGGAATATCGCACCCAGCAAAGTAATAGCAGAGGAACACCCACCGTCATCAGCCACTTGCCGGTCGCATCCAGTGTAGACAGAACCGACATCGCCACCAATAAAGAAATGATTCCGGGCAGGGGGCTGGAAACGGGCGATGTTGCTTGATTCATTTGATGGGCATGCGGCACGCCAGGGCACTTTACAGACGGGCCGGCGCAGGTTTTGGGGGAAGTCCTGCGCTCTATGGTAGAGCAATTGCCCGCGTAATGCCAGAGAATGGCACGTGCTCGGGCAATTGCTGCCATTCAACTGTTGTCAAATGGCATATGTCATGTTTCTGCGCGAGCGCAGTCGAAAAAAGTACCAGACAGCAAGGACCATCAAAATTGCCAGCAGGATGATCTCAAGTTGGATGCTGGCGTTGAACGCCCGCTGATAATCATGCCCGCGCAGCAGAGTCTGAGAAAATACCGCGCCAAGTAGCGCCGGGCCAAATCCCAGTGACGCCTGCTGTATGGTCGATAGCATCGCGCTGCCTGCTCCTGCCTGTTCGGCGGGAATCTGGGACATACCAAAGCGATAGAAGGCACCAACAATGAATGCCTGGCCAATACCAATCAGGAATGAAGGAAGGGTGAGGGTAAGGAGGGTGATGGCAGGCCAGACCTGATGCAGAACCCAAAGCAATAGCAGCAGGCCCGGTATGGTCAGAGTGCACCCAAAAATAAGTGTGGGGAGCAGGCCGATACGCGCCGCTACACGTGTGCTGAGCAGCGATCCCACAAAAAATGCAAATCCCAGTGCGATGAAGGAGTAACCGGATTGGGCGGGCGTCAATCCTGCTCCCGCCTGCAAAGTCAGCGCAAAGACAAACATGAAGCCACTCCAGCATGCGAAAAACAGGATGGCCATCGCAAAGCTGAAACGTACACTGGGCAGCCGGACCAGGGCAGGGGGAAGCAGCGGCAACAGACCCCTGCGCTCCTGACGAACTTCCGTTTTCCACAGCGCCAGGGTCAGGGGAATCGAAAGAAGCAGCGCGGCGATGCACATCCAGTTCCATTTCAGCGTTGGTCCCAGTGCAACTGGTAGCAGTATGGAGAGAATCAATAGGGCGAGCAGCAATGTGCCAGGGACATCGATCCCTGCCGGATGCTGCCTGCGCGTTTCAGGAATGTGGCGCGAAGAGAAAATCAATATAGCTGCGCAGATGGGCAGATTGATCAGAAAGACGCTGCGCCATTCAGATCCAGCAATATTGGCATGAACCAGAAAACCACCCAGTACCTGGCCAATGATAAAAGATAGTCCGCCAATGGAACTGTACAGTCCAATGGCACGGGAATGCGCATGGCCGTGAAGGCACACGTGAATTGTTGCCAGTATCTGAGGAACAAGAAGGGCGGCGGCCACGCCTTGCAAGGTCCTTGCCAGCAGCAGCACCGACATGACAGGTGCAATACCGCATAAAAGGGAAGCAATGCCAAACAGCCATACGCCGATATTGAAGAGTCGGCGGCGCCCAAATGTGTCGCCGAGTCTGCCGCCCATAGCCAGCACAACGGCAAAAGCGACGCCGTATACAGCGACCATTAATTCAAGCTCATATTCCGTGGCGTGAAGCGAACGGGCGACGGAATCCAGTGCCACATTGACAATGGAAAAATCGATCTGGGGCAAAAACATGCCCGCCAGCAGGACGGTCAGGCCGGCTGTACTCAAATGGGTTCTGTCGTGGTTAACGTCAGACATGATAAAAAATCCTGTGAAAAGGTCATCGATACGTTATTATGAGTATTCGATTATCCTGGTACCAGAGTCTGGTTAGACTGGTATAAATAGTGTAAGGCTGAGGTATGCAGACCCTGAATTCATATAACGAGCTTATAACCCAACCATCGCGTCAGGATCGGGAAATGCCTGTTGCTGGTAGGGGCGATAATGACAGACGCAATACAGTCGGCGCTGAAGAAAGCAGCGCGATGGATCATGCCGAGCGGGCGCTGGAACTGGGTAATTTTCTGCGCAGAAGGCGTGAAAGCCTGGATCCGCGCCGGCTTGGACTGCCTCGCTATGGACGCACGCGCACGCCGGGTCTGCGACGGGAGGAAGTCGCACAACTGGCCGATATTGGTATCACATGGTACACAAAACTGGAGCAAGGCAGACCTATTCGGGTGTCTTCGAAAGTCCTGCAGTCCGTGGCTTCAGCCCTGCAGTGCTCGGATACCGAGACCCGATATCTCTTCACGCTGGCCGGGCTCGCCCATCCTGCAGCGGAAGTGTCCGGAAAAATCTGTAGTTTAATGCCAACTGTCATACAAACCATTCTGGACCAGCTCGATCCGCTGCCGGCCATCCTTCAAAACGCAAAGTTTGACATCGTGGCGTTCAATAATGCCTTTTGTCATATGATCGATTGTGATTTGAACAGCATTGATCGTGCAGATCGAAACTGTATTTATTTGAACCTGACAGAACCACGAGTCATAGCGGTCTTGCAGGAGCAGGAATCCATTGTTGCCCACATGGCGGCCAAGCTGCGAGCCCAAATGGCCGGTCACCTGGGCGATCCGGCCTGGGAACGCTATCTCGACCGGTTGCTGACCACATCACCCCAGTTTGTCGATATCTGGAACCGGAATCAGGTTTGCGCAACGAACGATCATATCGTGCGCTATCGGTATCCCGACCTTGGCGTCATGGAAGTGCTGCAAACAAATTGGTGGAGCCTGCCTGTCGCAGGAGAAAGACTTGTGGTGTATGTCCCGGTTGATGAGGCCAGCCGTCAAATATTGAATCAGAGACTGTCTGCTCATGAGTTCTGAACCGGTCAATTTCTCGCGTTTCGATCCCTATACACTGCGACTATTTCTGCTAGCCGCACGCTATCTCAATCTGACGCGAGCGGCGGACGATGCACATATGACACTGTCTGCGCTCAGCAAACGAATTTCGGAACTGGAAAAGCAGATTGGATGTGAGCTTTTCTACCGTCGTGCCCGCGGACTTGAACTGACCTCTGCCGGTCATGCGCTGGTTGAGCATGCCCAGCTGGTTATCGCTGCCGTATCGCGTTTGACATCGGACATGACTGCCTATTCGGCAGGCTTGCGTGGTCAGGTACGCATTTGGGCAAATACCTCTTCTGTCATCCAGTTTCTTCCCGGTGATCTGGCAGCGTTCTCTCGCACGCACCCTGGGATCAGACTTAGCCTTGACGAAAAACTGAGTCACGAGATCATCACGGCGCTCACCCAGGATCGCATCGATATCGGAATTTTTGCCGACAATATTCCCAGCGGGCAGATTGAAAAATATTTCTATCGTCATGACCAGCTTGTGGTATTAGTTCCTCGCGGTCATCCGCTGGGGCGCCGCAAGACAATTCGCTTTGAAGATGTGCTGGATAATGATTTTGTGGGACTGGCCGATGGCAGTTCCCTGCAGGTACGCATGCAGGATGCAGCACTGGCAACCGGTAAACCGCTAAGGCTCAGAGTACAGGTCAGCAGCTTCGATGCGATCTGTCGAATGATTGAAGCAGGTCTGGGCGTCGGCCTTTTGCCGCTGGAGTCGGTGCGCCCTGAAATCCTCGGCAAAGGTTTGCAGGCCTTGCCGCTGGACGACGACTGGAGTCAGCGCACACTCTATGTAGGCGTGCGCAATTCCGTTGATCTGAAACCGGATGCGCAACGGCTACTGGATTTTCTGAAAGAAGCGCATCGCTCCTGATATATAGGGCAGGGGGATCTTCTTCGGAGCAAGGCAACCTTCAGCAGCTGTTTTTCTCCTGTAATCCCATCTCTGTGTCGATCAGGAGCCTTGAAAATATGGAAAGGGTCCTGAAAAAATAAACAATTTTCAAATGACTGAAGTTTGTTCATTATGACGCAATCAGTTTGAACAAGCAGGTCACGTTATGTCTAAACCACTCGATGGAATCAAAGTTCTGGAATTGGGCCAGTTGATTGCCGGTCCTTTCGCAACCAAAATGCTGGCGGAATTTGGCGCGGAAGTCATCAAGATAGAACCGCCGGGTGCCGGCGATCCGCTCAGGAAATGGCGGCTGTTGCATGAAGGAACTTCTGTGTGGTGGGCTTCCCAGTCTCGCAACAAGAAGTCGGTCACGCTCAGTCTGCACGAACCGGAAGGGCAGGAACTGATTCGCCGCCTCGTGGCAGACATTGACGTGATCGTTGAAAATTTCCGACCCGGCACCTTGGAGAAATGGAATCTGGGGTTTGATGTATTGAAAAAAATCAATCCCAAATTGATCATGCTGCGCGTGTCGGGCTATGGTCAGACTGGTCCATACAAAGACCTGCCGGGTTTTGGTGTGGTAGGCGAGGCAATGGGTGGCCTGCGTCATCTAAGTGGTGAGCCTGACAGGCCACCTGTGCGGGTCGGCATCTCTATTGGTGATTCCCTGTCTGCATTGCATGGCGTCATTGGTGTATTGCTGGCCCTGCGCCATCGTGACCAGTTCGCAGGTGAGGGACAGGTCATTGATGTAGCACTGTACGAGTCTGTCTTCAACATGATGGAAAGTACCATTGCAGAATATTCTGTTTTTGGAGAAGTCCGTCAGCCCGCGGGCAGCAGTCTGCCGGGCATCACGCCAAGTAACGCCTACCGCTGTGCCGACGATAAATATGCCTTGATTGCCGGCAATGGCGACAGCATATTCAAGCGCCTGATGTCACTGATCGGGCGCGATGACATCGGCAACGATCCTGCATTCCAATATAACGATGGCAGATCGAAACAGGCGGAGTATATCGATAGTGTCATAGGGCAGTGGACTGCACAGCACACGCTTGAACAGGTGCTGGAACAACTGCATGCCCATCGTATTCCCGGTGGTCGTGTTTATGACGCCGCAGATATCGCACAGGATCCGCATTATCGTGCGCGCGAGATGCTGATTGAGGGTGAGCTTGAAGACGGAACGCCCGTTACATTGCCTGGCATTGTCCCGAAATTGAGCGATACCCCTGGTGGCGTACATCGCCGTGCGCCCACCCTGGGACAGGACACGCAGGAAATTCTTGACCGACTTGGTGTGGACGCAGCAACCCGCGAGGACTGGAAAGCGCGCGGCATTATTTAGCTGTTGCATCACTAAGCTGCACAAGCATTGTCGACATATCAAGACTGTTATCTGGCGGTTGTCATTGAATGGACGCCGCCTGGACCGAACACGGAACACATCATGACAAAACTGTTTATCCAGGAAGTTGCGCCGCGCGATGGCTTTCAGAACGAATCACAATTTATCAATACCGAAGACAAGATTGCAATTGTGAATCGTCTGGGCGAATGCGGATATGCAAAGATTGAAGTTACCTCATTTACTTCACCCAAGGCGATTCCGGCGCTGAAAGATGCAGAAGCAGTGATGCATCAGATCGTACGCAATCCAAATGTGATTTATACCGTGCTGGTGCCCAATCTGCGAGGTGCAGAGCGAGCCATGATCTGTGGTGTGGACGAAATCAATCTGGTGATGTCGGTCAGCGAAACGCATAATCTGTCGAATTTACGGATGGGTCGTGAGCGCTCGTTTGCACAACTGGCGGCCGTCATTGCCGAAGTCAAAAGTACAAATGTGGCTATCAACGTTTCCCTGTCTACTGTGTTTGGCTGTCCGATGCAGGGCGATATCGATCTGACAGATGTACTGCAGTGGGTAGATCGATTTGCGCAGCTGGGTGTTCATGGCATTACGCTGTGCGATACCACTGGCATGGCTTATCCCACGCAGACGGCAGGCATTTTCAACGCGGTACTGCAGCGCTTCGGTGATTTGGAAGTGACTGCACATTTTCATAACACGCGCGGCATGGCATTGGCCAACACGATCGCGGCATTGGAATCAGGTGTTGTGAGATTTGACAGTTCACTCGGCGGACTCGGTGGTTGTCCTTATGCACCTGGGGCGTCTGGCAATGTCAGTACCGAGGATCTTGTCCATATGCTGCAATTGATGGGTCATGACATGGGTGTGGATTTGCCCGCCATTATGGATATCAGCAGGGATCTGCCTGCACTTATCGGTCATCCCGTGAACAGTCAGACACTGGCTGCCGGCACCCGGACGTCTCTGCATCCCGTTCCCGATTACGTGCATGATTTGCAGCAACAACAGTAGGGCCTGCGGATCGAAACCCATCTACTGTGGGTCCGCATCCGTCTACATAACATTTCATCTATAGCGTAGCCCATCCCCGAAACTGCATCTGAGAAGACTCAGATATCAATATTGAAATAAAAACGGAGACAATATGAAACAGCAACTATTCAAGTTATCACTCATCACTTTCACGCTGGGCGCCATGGGCGCGGCAGCTGTCAGCCATGCAGCGGAGGGTAGCGGCTATCCGCAGCGGCCCATCTCCCTGATCGTATCGGCAGCACCCGGTGGTACAACGGATCTGGCGGCGCGCATGATCGCGGATCCATTAAGCAAGGAACTGGGTCAGCCTGTCGTCGTGGAAAATAAACCTGGCGCTTCGGGCGGGATTGCTGCGCAGCAGGTTCTGCGTTCGAAACCGGATGGCTACAATTTGCTGTTGCAGTATTCCGGCTATCAGGTCATTACACCCAGCATTGAAAAAGTACAGTGGGATCCAGTCAAAGATTTCACGCCCATTGCAAATGTGTTATCAGCACCTCAGGTACTGGTCGTGAAAAAAGATCTGCCAGTCAATAGCCTGAAGGAGCTGGTGCAATATGCCAAAGACAATCCTGGAAAATTGAATTACGCCTCGTCCGGAACGGGTGCGCTGCAACACGTTGCCACGGAACAGCTGAATCAGATGGCTGGAATCAAGACCACGCATGTGCCATACAAGGGTACGGGTCCTGCTCTCACCGACCTGCTTGCCGGGGTCGTTGACATGACAATCACAACACCGCCACCGCTGTTGCCCCATATCAAATCGGGTGCACTTAAAGCATTGGTGGTCACGAGCAATGAGCCACTGGCTTCTCTGCCAGATGTGCCTACTGCAGAAGCTGCCGGTTATCCGGATCTTCAGGTGTCCTCCTGGTTTGCCATGTATGGTCCTAAAGGGTTGCCCAAAGAGGTGGTAGAACGCCTTGACACAGCAATTCAAAAAATCATGGCCACACCGGAATACAAAAAGAAAGCAGAAGGACTGGGTGCGAACGCAGAGTACATGGGGCCGCAGAAACTTGGAGCCTACACAGCAGAGGAACTTGCCCGCTGGAAGAAAGTGATTGATGCTGCAGGCATAAAAGGCGGTAATTGATTTTCGCTACTGCGTGGGCACTGCGTGTTCGTTATTGACGCAGTGCCGCCGCATTTGCGCTACCGGGTAAATTTCCGGAATGCGGAGTATGTGTGCCGTTCGCTTCCTTATTGCATATATGATATTGGCATATTTTTTATGATGGGGAGAGAACATTGAAGAAAACGGCATTATCGCTCATTCTGGCATTGACATCAGCCAGCGCCATGGCGGCTTATCCGGAAAAGCCCATCGTCATGATCATTCCCTTTCCGCCGGGGCAGGCGACCGATATTTTTGCGCGTGCCCTTGCTGATGAATTGGGCAAGACCATGGGCAAACCGGTAATCACAGAAAACAAAGCCGGCGCAGGAAGCAATATCGGCATGCAGCAGGCAGTTCGGGCAAAACCGGATGGCTACACAATTGTTGTCGGAGGCAGCGCCGCTGCCGTCAATCAGACCCTGTACAAGAATGTCGGCTATAGTCTGGAAAAAGATCTGAAAGCGGTCTCGGGCGTTTTCTCTGTACCACTGATTTTTCTGTCGAATCCGCAGACAGGCATTCAATCTCTGAAGGATGTCATTGATAAATCCAAAGCCCAACCTGAATCATTGGCCTATGCCAGTGCCGGCATCGGCGGCACACAGCATTTGTCGGCTGAAATGTTCCAGGCCGCTACCGGCATCAAACTGCGCCATATCCCCTACAAGGGCAGTGGTCCGGCACAATCCGATTTTATCGGCAATCAGGTGCCACTCATGGTGGATTCGGTAACGGCAGCGCTGCCTTATATCAAGGATAAGAAGGCCATCGGGCTGGGCGTGACGACAGCCGCCAGACTCAAGGATTTGCCGGATGTTCCGACAGTTGCCGAAACCGTGCCTGGATTTGAAGCCACAGGCTGGGCAACGGTGTTCGTGCCCAAGGATACGCCTTCAGATATCGTACAGAAACTGAACAGCGAAATCGTCAATGCATTGCAGGGACCGAAACTGTCTGCATTTATCTCTGATCGTGGTGCAGTACCTATGCCGCAGACGACAGAGCAGGCTGCGGAATTTATTCATACCGAAGTGCAGAAGTGGGGCAAGGCAGTCAAGGATTCCGGCGCGACCGTAGACTAGCGCAAAAGCAGCCTGACTGGATGGGCGGCTTAACCTGTCTTGCGAAAAGTCAGGTTGATTCGGTTTGAGCCCAGAATGGGGTGCGGATGATCCTTGATCGTCATAACACCATGGTATCTAAGCCTGTCGGGCCCACCCCAGACCACAACATCGCCATGAAAGAGCGATACTCTTTCCGTTTTATCGCTGCGCTTTAGCCCGCCGAACTGAAAAATGGCAGGCATACCCAGCGAGACAGACACGATGGGCGCGGAAAAATCGGTCTCGTCTTTGTCCTGATGCAGACTCAGTTTTGAACCCGGCACATATCGATTGATTAGGCACGAATCTGGGTTGAAATTGTCGATTCCACAGCGGCTGGCCGCGCTCACGGCCAGTGTTCGAAACAGTTCAGGCATGTCTGGCCAGGGTTCTCCCGTTTCAGGGTCAATCGCGGCGTATCGATAACCTTGACGATCCGCTGTCCAGCCGACCTTACCGCAACAGGTCAGCGCGACCGACATGGTATAACCGCCAGGTGTTACCATATGGCGGAAGGGAGACTGCCTGCGAATCTGACGCAATGCATCCAGAATACGATTGTCATATTCGCTTGCGAATTGACGCAAAACCCATGCTGCGGGCCCAAGTTGCTGATCCATCGTGGCGTCAGCAGGCAAGGGCAGGGTGTCAGGCGGGAAAAGATTCTGGCTACTCATGACATTGACATGCGTAAATTGATATTTGAAAAAACAAAAGCGCACCGCGAACTGCAAGCATCTGGTAATCTGTGCTGTGGTCTAATGTTTCAGTTAAATATACAGTATTCCTGTTTCTCATGTCTGACAATCATCCGCAGCAACAATACCTGAGTACCCCCGTTCTTCTTCTGATGGCAATTGCCTGCGGACTGTGCGCCGGAGGCAATTATTTCAATCAGCCGCTGCTGCATTCCATTTCGCTGGATCTGGGCATCTCCGAAACCAAGGCTGCACTGACAGTCACTGTGGCTCAGGTAAGTTATGCGCTGGGCTTGCTGTTCATTGTACCCTTAGGCGACAAACTGGATCGTCGGCAGCTGTCTGTCGGATTGATGGTGCTGGCTGCCATAGGACAGTTCATCAGTGGCTTTGCCCATAATAGCGGTATGTTGTTTACCGGTGTCGGAATGGCAGGACTGTTTTCGGTGGCCGCGCAGGTGTTGGTTCCGATGGCTGCCATACTGTCGGCACCCAGTCGTAGCGGGCGCGCCGTCGGGATGGTGATGAGCGGTCTGCTGACTGGCATTCTGCTGGCTCGAAGCGTGGCCGGCCTGCTTTCCGGCATAGGTGGCTGGTCTACAGTCTATGTCGTTTCCGGCGTGATCATGCTTGTGATTGCCAGTACCTTGTGGTTCAAACTCCCAGCATCGCGCAATCCACATACTGCCGGATATTTGTCGATTCTGGCTTCGCTGTTTACGCTGTTGCGCGAGCAGCCGCGTTTGCGCACGCGGGCACTGATGGGCGGTCTTGCTTTTGCGTCGGTCAGTGCGCTTTTCTCTACAATGGCCTTGCTCCTGGCCGGCCCAGCGCATGGCCTGAGTGATGTGGCTATCGGCCTGGTAGGTCTGGCCGGTGTCATGGGGGCAATGATGGCTTCCCTTGCCGGCCGGCTCGCCGATCGCGGATTGGGGGACACCGTTTCCACTGTCAGTGTGATATTGCTGGTGATCAGTTGGGGATTGTTGTGGCTTGGCATCGATAATCTATGGTGGTTTCTGGCAGGTATGCTGATTATTGATCTGGCTCTGCAGGGTGTGCATATCAATAATCAGACGATCATCTTTGCCTTGCTGCCACAAGCCCGCTCTCGATTGAATGCTGTTTACATGACAAGTTATTTCATTGGTGGTGCGTCTGGCTCAACGCTGGGTACACTGGCATGGACTCAAGGCGGCTGGACTGGTACTTGTGTGCTGGGTGCTATATTGGCAGTAATGACGGGTGTGGCAACTGTCGCCGACCGTCGGGTAAAAGCCAAAGCGCATGCCGCGCCTGCCGAAAAACCGGCGATGAGCCGCGGCTGAACAGTTATCGCAATTTTTAGAACAATATTTTTGACAAGGAGACATACATGAAAATTTTTTATTCGTCTGCATCACCCTTTGTGCGCAAGACCATGATCGTGGCTGAAGAGCTGGGCATCAACGACAGAATAGAACGCTTGCCTGCCGCTGCGAGCCCGGTCAAACGCGATACGAGCATTCTTCCGTACAACCCACTGGCCCAGGTTCCCACGTTTTTCACCGATGATGAACAGGTTCTCTTCGACAGCAAGGTCATCTGTGAATACCTCAACACCACATTTAAAGGCAATCTCTTTGGTGATGAGCAGACGCGCTGGAAAATGCTGACTGATCACGCTGCAGCCGATGGCATTATTGCTGCCGCTTTGCTTGTGCGATATGAATTGCTGGCAAGACCAGAAGAACTGCAGTGGAAGGAATGGCTGGACGGCCAGACCGATAAAATAACAACAACGCTGCAGTACTTTGAGGATAAGGCCAAAGAACTGGAAGACAGAATTGATATCGTTACGATCACTCTGGCGTGTGCAGTGGATTATCTGGACTTCAGATTGCCCGATTACAACTGGCAAGGGCGTTTTCCTGCACTGAAGTCATGGTATGAAAAATTTTCAGTGCGTCCGAGTATCGCAACAACCAAACCCAAATAAGTTCCGGTTGCTGCGGTCTTGCCAGATCAGATCCATCACGATGTAGAACACGGCATTGAGGCAAACGCATGACAGACAGACGTGCTTTTCTTCAGTTCATAATGGCGGCGGGCGGCGCGTGCATGCAGGCGCCATTGAAGGCGCAGGAGGGCATGGAACAGTTCTATGATCTTCCACCTTTCGGTAATGTCACTCTGCTGCACATTACCGATCTGCTGGATCAATGGAAACCGCTATATTATCGAGAGCCTGCCGGGCAGATATTGCCTGAATCATCTGCGAATCGCGCGTTAACGGTATCCGGCGACGAACTGCTGCAATATTACAATCTCATGATCGGTTCTGCCCAGGCATATGCATTCAGCAGCGCAGATTATGAGGCATCGGCCAAGGACTACGGCATGCTTGGAGGTGTGGCCCATCTGGCCACGTTGATACACATCGTCCGGAAAACGCGAAAGAACGCAATATTAATGGATGGTGGCAATGGAGCCAGCACATCCTGGGCACCCTGGGCATCAAAAGCGGCCGTAACGAGGATATGCGGGGAATTGAAAATTGATCTGGCATTGCCGGACGGAGATTCAATCGCAGACGAAATGCCGGACGGAACATCCGGCTACATCGCCCGGAATCTGGTCAGCAAACAGAATGACGGAGGGGCGTTGCCACCTTACAGCCTGTTTCGCAGGGACGGCAGAATCATCGCTGTTATTGGACAGCTGGCACATAATGAAGCGCGGCACCCTTTAACCGATACGCTTGAATCAGCGGATGCGCAGAGTGCAGAAGTCGGCGCAGAATTTGACGTTCAGTTTGATCCTGCCGGCCTGCAAAAGACTGTTGATGAGGTTCGCGACAAAGGTGCAATTGCAGTTGTGTTACTGTCACGTGCCGGCATTGATGCGGATCTGCAACTGGCAGCACACGTGACTGGCATTGATGTAATCCTGGGTGGCCGATCGCTAACACCGCTGCCAGAACCAATTACGGTGAAAAATAAAAAAGGCAAAACCCTGGTAACCAATGCAGGTGCACAGGGTCGCTTCCTGGGTGTGATGGATATGCAGATCGGCAAACGCGGCGTACTCGATTTTCGCTATAACCTGCTGCCCGTTGTACAAAGCTTTCTACCGGCAGACCGCAAGATGGATGAGCAGATCAGGCTAGCCTATGAATCCGGATCTGAAAACCTTGCTGCCAAACTTTCGGTCACCCAATCTTTGCTATATCGAAGAGGCAGCTTCAATGGAAGCTGGGATGAGTTATTGCTGGATGCCATGATGCAGCATACGGGGGCAGATGTTGCAGCCTTCCCGGGCTACCGATGGGGAAGTACATTGCTAGCCGGTACCACGATTACGCTCGAAGACGTGGTGCAGCAGACGGCGCGCGGCCCGGAGCATATTGCCGTTGGCATGCTTGATGGCATGCAGATCAGAGATATGCTGGAAGCGGCTGCAGATGACGTTTTCAATCACGATCCTGCTCATCGCACTGCGCTGGATATGCTGCGCACTAAGGGGATAGACTACACGCTATTGCCGGAGAAGGGTAAAGGCATGAGGATTGCAGATGTCATAATCGGTAATCATCCGCTTGAGCCGGAACGCAAGTATCGTATGGCAGGGTGGGGCGTCGACCTGGGAGATGAGGCATCAGGCGACGCGCGAGTGCAGGACGTGCTGGCGAATTACCTCCGACAGAAAAGAACAGTCTCGATAGAAAAAACATTCCGTCCAACTCTTGCAGATGCGGAAAAGACATCAGAGCGCGTCGAGAAGTCCGACTAAAGACGAATCAGACGTTTGCCAAGATTTTTTCCCTGATACAACTCTTCGATCGCCCCCATTGCGGATGCCAGACCATCGCTGATCTCTTCGCGATAGCTAATGTCCCCGGATCTGACCAACGCTTCCAGCTGACTGACATATTTTGAGTAAGTGTCTTTATGATCGAAAAGAATGAAACCTTCCATTCTTGCCCGTCGGGTCAGCAAAATGCGATTGACCCGTGGTCCCATGGGTGGAGGATTCCAGGAGGCAATAGAGGCGGTGCCACAAACAACCACGCGCGCGCCTATCGCTAGATGCTGCATGACCACGTCTGAAATACTGCCGGCGGTATTATCAAAGTAAACGTTCACCCCATCCGGGCACATGCGCTTGACGGCTTCATCAATATTATCGGTTTTGTAATTGATGGCGTGATCGTATTTGAAGTCATACAGACATGCCCTGACCTTATCCGCCGATCCGGTCAGACCTACCGTTCGACACCCCAGGGCTTTGGCCAATTGACCAACACATGAACCGACGCCACCCGCTGCGGTTGACACGACAACGGTGTCTCCCGGCTGAGGAGACCCAAGCTTGTCCAATGCAGTTGCTGCAGTAACGCCATTCAAACCCAGCACACCCAGATAGAGCGAAGCAGGCAAATCGCTTGCGGTGATCTTCTGAACCACGGCCTCTGCCTTGACCACTGCGTAGTGCTGCCAGCCAAACCAGCCCATGACGCGTTCACCTTTCTGGTAGCCTTCGGCAAGCGATTCTTCCACAACGCCGACGCACAATGATCGCATGATATCGCCGACCTTAACGCTGGCATAATTCTGGGCGTCTGCCAGCCACCCGCGCATGGCGGGCTCAACGGAAAGCCATTCATTTCGCACCCGCATCTGTCCCGGTTCTACCGGCGGCACCTCTGCTTTTTCGATCCTGAAAGTCTCTGCAGTGGGTATGCCGGTGGGTTTCGAAACGACCCGAATCAATTCGTTGGCCAGCATGGTGTTGTCTCCTTCTTTTGTGCTTGCGCGTTGCGGATATTAAGGCAGATCAGCCTGGGGCCGATCTGCCAATATTCTTGCTGCAATATTATCAGGCAGAGTGACAGTGTACTTGTTTGTGGGGTTGGCGGAGGGCGCCGGCACGGGGCGCTTGTCATCAAAATAAAATTCGAGCGCGGTCAACAGGCAATCGTGTGCCATATCAATGGCTTCTGCTTCTGTTTCACCATAACTGATGGCTTCCAGAATATCCGGCAATGTGACCATAAACCCAGGTCCGTCGGGTGTTAATACAAATGGATACTTCATATGAAAAGATGGATGTTGTGCTCGCCTTTAGAAGGCTTGGCGAATACGCTGCAGGATTAAGCGCTTTTGATTCATCAAGATGAGTAAGAATAATTGGCTTATTTTTTATTTCTTGATTTGCATCATAGTGAGCATTTACGACGAACATATAAAAACGCAATGGGCTGACGAGCAGCCCATGCGAACCCGGATGAACCGGGGGGATCTGAAAAGGAGATTGCGATGAAGCGTATCGCATTTCCTGATCGGCAGGCTGTTAGTGTTCGCAGCACCAGCCTACTAATCAGGGAATCGGAGGAGGCGCAACTCCCCCGGTTTCAGATCGAAATTTACTAAACGTTTCTAAGGTTGTCAACTCGGATTAGGAGCACAGAATGGCAAACAGCAACACAGAGCACAGTCGTAAATTAAGAGCCAAAACTGCGGCGGAATCGGTAAAGCGATTGCTTGCGGCGGGCGTTCTTAAGCAGTTTTCGTTTCGCTTGAAAACCGAACTGGCAAATGAATTTGACGCGATCGCAAAGGAACGTGGCCTGAGCCGGCCGGCAACGATGCAGTTGCTCGTAGACACCTATCGGCAAACCCAGAGTCAGTGAACGACACCCGATGTTCAGATTTGAGCTGGTCTGACGGGTGTGTCACGCGAGAGGACAACTGTCAGATCAGATCGGGACGTTCAGTTAATCTTATTTTCTTCGAAGCAGTCGCGGTACGCACACCTTGACGTGGCAGCCATTTGCATTCTTCTGAATACTAGCCATCTTGCGGGTAAATGCGTGGGTAAATCTTGGGTAAATTTGTTGAAGCTTGCGATTAATACAGCAAACACAAATTTAGTTCTCACATTCCAAGTCTTTGATTTTTATGATTATTGACTTAGGTGATGGATGGATTTCAGTGCTGTGGTGCCGATAAGAGGCACCATAAATCTAGTATCTATGCGGGCTGCAGGCGGTTTGTGAGTAGTAATTGAGTCGAAAGATCACAGATTCAAATATCTGCTGATTTCCGCGCCTGTAATTCGTCCATCAATAGGCCTGATTTTCCCCTCGGCTATGCGCTTCTGCAGAGTACTATAGCTTATTCCAAGAACCTTTGCCGCATCGGTGATGTGGTAAACGGCAACTTTTTCGAGCATGTTCTTCGCGCCCAGTTCGCCGGCGCGCACAAGCATCCTGTCGAATTCTGATTTATCAATCTGCACAATCTCAGTGGATTTGGTTTCTTTAACGATTTCCATTTTCTATACTCCAGGGCGCCGGCGGCAGGTTCGGGTACTTTCTACTGGTCTCAATCCAGCGGGCTATGTGTTCGGGGTGAAATTTGGTCATTTGGCATATGTCATTTTGTAAATTCACTTAAAATAGCCCCAACTGGAGGCCATAAAATGGATAAGAAAGGGGCGAATGCTGCCTGGTTTTTCTTTGGAATAGCTGCTACATTTGTATTCCTGGCTATTGCTGATAGGGCAGTCTTACTCAGCTTGAGAAATAACTTCGGCTGGACCGCAATCGGCTCTATAGGGACGTTCGGAGCTGTTGCCGTAGCTTTGTACCAAATATCGGCCCGAGATAGTGCAGATGAAAGGCTTAGAGAAGAGCGAAATTTACTTGGGTTAAAAATGCTCCGTGAACCTGTGCAGGCTCTATCATCAAGCTTCGAGTCATTCTCCCTAGACATGAAGCCAACCCTTGAGTCAATCAAAAATGGGCTAGAAGACCCTCGATACAGATTAAAAAGTATGTTTGAAGAACCGTCCGGATTAGAGAGCGACTTGGAACTCGCCATAGATATCGCACAGACTTTATGCGATAGAACCAACGCCATTGATTTCACACTTGTTAACGCGAATTTGGATTATTTCTTGAGCTCCAAGCCAGAGGTTAATGAATTGACTGAAAGGTTATTTTTGGTATTTCAACATGTGAGTGGAATAAAGACTAAAGCAGATGTATTGTTAGGTACTCCTAGCAATAGAATCAAAACAAGAATTATGTTACTCAAGCATTTGGATTGTTTGCTTGATAGGTCTAAGGACGATTTAGATCGACTCAATCAGTTGGTCTCCAATCTCTGCAAAAAATAAAGTGCTACATGGATAGCGTCGGTCATGACAGCCACTTCAGGCAAGCCACTACGCCAAGCGTAAAGCCAGCTCCAATCAGAATAGCTTTGCCGAATAGAGTTACGCTGCCGCATATATCTATCAGTATCGCTTCCCACCATTTCAAGGGTTCGGTTCGTTTTGTCATTTCTCCAACTCCGGCACAAACGCCAGCGCCCGGACGGTGTAGCCAAGGTAGCGCTCTTCGTCCAGAAAGGATGGTGGGGTTTTACACGCTTCATAAAACCGGTAGTAGCCGTCTTGGTTGCTGCTCTGATACATGACCGGCTCCATCCCCGCAACCAAATCCCGCTGGCCTTGGGCGTAGGCGGCTTGAAAGAACTCGTATAAATCAGCCGCCATCTTGTATTTGTATTGTCCTTTCAATACCTTGATCAGATCAGATTCATGCCGCTGAAGTCCATCGGCGCCAAGGAATGTGGTCTTCGATACTGCAAGCTCAAAAGCATCTCTGATTTTGTCTGTCATGGTTCCCTCACAGCCAAATAGCGAAAAGCGCGCATGAAATAACAACAAAAGCGCAGATAGCTAGAATTATCTGTATAGTCAAGATGGTGCGTTGTCCGTCAGCTTCTAATAAGAATGCTGCCGACAAGAATCCAATGGTGATGAACAGTAAGGCAGTCTTTATGAACGCATCTGTCATGATTCCTCCTGCGAAAGCATGGCGTCTTTAATGGCTTCGCGATACGTTCCCCCGGAACCCAGCCGTTTCTGGTCACGCGGGTTCATGCAGCTGGTGTACACGACAATCTCCCCGTCATAGTCACCTGTATCTGCTATCGGGATATTCTCGGGCTTGATCGTGGGGTTCTCTGACTCCATCAAGTCGGTCAAATCCGTATCCGAAACCTCCGCCTGACTGTCGCTCGGCTGGGCTGGCTGGGATTTCAGACGAAGTATTTGATACTCCATATTTGGTGTGGCATTGAAGATGGCGGTCAGTTCATCAGGGAACCTGTTTCCCCATCCTGCTTTGTCCAGTTGCTCGGCATATGCACGCGGGACTTTTGCGGCATCCTCCAGCGCCTCATTCCGAATCGCTTCACGCTCGCGCTCAATGTAGGCTTGTGCCTGCTCCAGGCTTACGAGCTTGCTCCCAACTTTGACGCCAGTGCGCTCGCAAAGCGGTCCGATTGGTCCCGTTCCGGCCCAATGCAGCGAATGTGCTGTCATAACTTCTGCGACCGGTTCAAGCGATAGAGCGGCGGGTTCTGGTTGATCGGGTGCGGCTGCAAGCATGACTTTCCAAATATGGCGAAGGGATTGTGTTGATCCGAATGCCGCCTTCATCATTTCCTCTGTCGGCTCGACCGGCACAATCCTGTATAGCTTATCCATTCTTTATTCCTTATTAAGTGACGCGCAGGCGATCTTCCGCATAGCCACTACGCCCATTTCCTGATCGCGAGTGCATGGGTATGCTGCGATGGTTTCTAAAGCCTCCCGCATCGCCTTGTGCTGCCCGATAAGCGCAAGAATGGCGGCGGGGCTGGCTGCTGCGATAAAGTTCCTGTCGTCATCACCAATGGACGGATCATTGATGTCGTGCCCATCAGGACAGCACCACCAAGGTTCGTCTGGATCTGCTTGATTCGCCAGCGCCTCAAGTACAGCGAGTTTTTCGGGGGGTAGGGTCATGGCTTCACCTCTCCCATTACTTCATATGAAACACGCTCGAATTCGTGATCAATATCGTGGGTGTCACACCACCATTCTGCATCCGCGCGACTTTGAAACTCATTTGTGGATGTAATGAATTTCGTCACCAAAACCGACATTGTTGGTAACTCTGATTTGGAAGTTCATTTCCCTTGCTCCTCTTGAGGTGTGTACGATAATCCCGGGACAGCATTCAGCAGGTCAGCGATTTTAAGACGGAAGGAATACTTCCATTCTGCTGACTCTTTCGGCTTCGGCCAGCAGACCCGCTCACCATCAATAGACAGACATGGGCCGCCACCGGGAATGTTTTGATGAAACACATCAACTTTGATTGCTTGCTTTGTTTCCGTCATTTCTGCTCCCTCATAGATTGACCGATGGCGGCCTTCAATGCCTTCCGCGCCTCTGTCTCCACGCAGTACAACTGCAATAATGCGTCTACCACCGTTGTATCCCCGGCATACCATCGGCAGCCGAGTTCTTGCAAGTGATCGGTTAACTGCCGCACCATTTCCGCCAAACCCGGCTCTTTGCTGCCATACTTCAGGGCTCTTTGAACCTGTTGAAGTAGGCCAATGTAGTCAACCTTCATGCCCTTGTGATCCGGGGCAAGAAGTTCTCGATCTGTTTGGGTGGTCATACTATGTTCCTCAATAAATCGTTATGCTGACAATTTGGCGACAGCCACAATTGCTCCGTCCGGGGTCTGGCGCCGTCTGCATGGGCCTTGATCTGGATACTCGGCCAATCGCCATACAATTCTTCGTACAGAGGCGATGGGTAGCCAGAAAGCACCACCATGCCTTTGACTGAATGCAAGACTGCCGCCAGTTCCCGATGCTCATCGTCTGTCATTTCAAACTGGTATTGGTGCACAGTCGCGTGTCGGCCGTTTGTGCGGGTGCTGTGCACATATGGCGGATCGACATAATGAAGTGTGTGGGGAGCGTCATGTCTGGCCAGAACATTGAGCGCGTCCCTGTGCTCTATTACGACCCCTTGCAACCGCTCAATTAATGCAGGCATATGTTTGGGATAGTTCGCCCAGTCATGGGCCGGTGTTGTCCCGGACCTCTCACTATTGGAACGGAAACCACTGCATTTATGAATCGATGAGGATCCATACCCCATGAACGAACGAATGACAGTTCGCCTCGCCTGTTCAAGTGGATCATCTGTTTTTCCTTCCGCGAGGTCGAATTCGTCACGTGCAAAAGGCGTGAGCTCGAGCAATTCTTTCAGACGGCCGCCATCGTCACGCAGCACTCTGAACAGATTCACGATTTCACCATCCAGATCGTTATAGATTTCTGCATACGTGCGCGGCTTGCGCAGTAGGATCGACGCGCCGCCACCGAAAGCCTCGGTATACACACGATGACTTGGGAAATGTCGGATAATTGCCGGTGCCAGTTTCCACTTGCCGCCGTGATATCGGATGGCTGGACGTTTAACGGTCATGCGATCTTCCTCTCAATCTGCTGTTCGCTGTAATTGGCCGCCACAATAGCTTGCGCCAACGGCGGGCAAACGGAATTTCCGCACATGCGCACCTGCGCCGTTTTGGTGAGCGGCGTACCATCTGGCTTGCGGTCGATAATGTAGTTCTCGGGAAATCCCTGGGCTCGGTACAGCTCCCGTGGCGTGAGCATGCGCAGGCCAATGTCCACGATTTGATAATCGACGCCGTGGACGGCCACAAGGCCGAAGCGATCCCGCGTGGGGATGGTGTGCAGTGGCTCCCGCAGGCTTACGCCGTCCTGCTCATTTCCATAGTATTTAACTAGAAAGGAGCGAACTTCCCCGACGTGGCCACCGCCCGCTGTGAGCGTTGGCATTGGCTCTTCGACGCTCTGTCCATACTGGTTATTACGCAGCTTGACCAGATGACTTGTGACCAGACCCGCCGGGCATCCGCTGGCTGTGACGGTGTTCAGTGGTTGCTCAACATCGCGAACACCGTGACTGAAGCGCTTGCCGCCGGATTTGCCTTCGCCGTGTCCCATATGCACCAGATTGGCAGTTATCAGTCCCATCGTATTCCCGGTAGATGCCCGTTTCGGTGTGCCGCCAGCGGTGACGGTGTGTAGTGGTTCGTCGAGTGACGTTCCAACACTGCCCACACGGAATTTTGTGATATGCGCGGTAACCAAGCTGTGATGATCCACACTGGTGACGGTGCCAATGGGGTCATCCAGATCACTGCCGACCACGCCGGTATAGTGCTTTGCCAAGAAAGCGGAAACCAGCGCATGATTGCCTCCTCCGGCATGTATTGTCGTCAACGGCTCGGCAATGTCGTATTCACGACGACCACTGCGGTTCGAATGGTCTGCGTGTGCAAGGCCGACTATGGTCGGAACCACCACAGCCTTCTCTCCACGGTTTGCGCCGGTGACAGTCCTTAATGGCTCATTTGTCGGCTCGACGCGGCCGCCATGAGTCAAATTGACAATAAACGGCTCCTGCGCGTTTACGACATATCGCATAATGCCCTTTGCAATCCGCCGGCATGTGGCATCAGCCAGCGGCTTGCTGCGTTCAAAGATTGACGGGCAAGGGATAGACCAGTCGATAATTTCAGAGGCAGGCACCCAGGCCTTCTGTCCCTTGGCCGGCTTGGCAAAGTGCGTTTGCTCTGGCCAGACGATAGGCATGTCATCACAACGGGCGATCATAAAAAACCTTTTGCGGATGGTCGGCGTGCCGTAATCGCAGGCGCGCAGTTCCCGGTGTTCGATCCGGTAGCCCAATGATTTGAGCTGTCCTACCCACATCTGGAACGTCTCGCCTTTGCGAGCTGGGCACGGCATACCGTCGTCAGTCAGCGGTCCCCACGTCTGGAATTCTTCGACGTTCTCCAGAACAATGACACGAGGTCGCACGGCCTTGGCCCATTTGACGACGACCCACGCCAGACCGCGAATCCGCTTTGAGACCGGTGCGCCGCCTTTGGCTTTGCTGAAATGCTTACAATCCGGCGACGCCCACAACAGACCTACCCGCATGCCGCGCGTTGCCATCAGTGGGTTAATTTCGAATACATCACTTACGTAGTGCTTTGTCTGCGGGTGGTTCACAGTATGCAGCGCGACGGCTTCGGGATCATGGTTTACGGCTATATCAACCGGCCGTCCAATGGCCTGCTCAATTCCGGTGGAAGCGCCACCGCCGCCTGCGAATAGGTCAATTACAAGCTCATTGTGAACCGGAAGCAGAAATTGAGGGCTTAGCATATTGTTCCTTTTTTGTTTCTTCGGTCGCGTCGCCAGATCACAAAGACATTCGCCGCAACGCCAATACAAACGGTTGCCGAGCCGTAGATTAGGCCGGCAATCAGATACTCGATATAGGTGATCAATTTAGGTTTCCGCAGGCATGTAGCTGCTGATCTGGACCGTGCGCATGTTGCTCTCGGCCAAACCGGCGGGAATGAGGGATACGAGCCGTCGCAGGGTGGGCATTAAGCGCTTGCACGCGTTAAATACGCTTTCAGTGATCGGCATGTGATAGTTCAGTTGATTTTTAAGGTGGGTGAGGGGGGATAGGTCTACCTTGATCTCAGAGTTCTGAACACAAAGTTCGAGCCAGTGAATCAGGCCATTCAGCGCCGGTACCACTTCATAAACCTCTTCGCCATCGTCAAATACCGCTTTGCCGTCGGGGGTAGCTTCAATGGTGCCGTCGATCTCCATGCGCTGCACGATGGCTTCAAGCGGGTACGGGATACGGTAGCCCGCGACAAACATATTCCCCCGCACCGGTTTGGGGCGGTACTTCTTATTGCGCTTCTTCATGGTGGCCCCTAGAATGGAATGTCGTCATCCATGTCCATAATGTTCGCGGCTGGTTGGCGCTGCCGCTGTTGCTGAGTGTTCTGCTGTGGAGGGCGTCGTTGTTGCTGGCCGGATCCGCCGTAGTTGCCACGCTGCGACTGTTGTTGTGGCTGGCGCTGCTGATGGTCGTTCGAGTTGTTGGAAAAGCCGCCGTCGTCATATCCGTCGTTTCCTCCAGAATCCCGGTTGCCCAGCATCTGCATTTGATCGGCGACAATCTCCGTGGAATACCGGTCAGCACCAGTGTCCTTGTCCTGCCATTTGCGCGTCTTTAGTCTGCCTTCGACGTATACTGAGCGGCCCTTCGAGAGGTATTCGCCAGCGATCTCAGCCAAGCGGTTATAGAACACGACTCGGTGCCATTCTGTGTCTTCGCGGCGTTCGCCGGTGTTCTTGTCTTTCCAATTGGATGTGGTTGCAATGGAAACGTTGCAGATTGCTGCGCCGTCCGGAGAATAACGAACCTCCGGATCACGTCCCAGATTTCCCACCAAAATTACTTTATTTACTGATGCCATGGTTAATCCTTATATTGCTGCTGCCACCATTCTTCCCAAGTGAGCGGCGAGATATTGATGCGGGTGTCTTTGGAGATAATGACGCCGGTGTCAAGCAACCAATGCTTGCCGGTCCAGATGGATTTGACAATCACGTGGGCGCGCTCATCATCAAATAAGCGGATCGTGTCGCCCGGGCGATAGTTCCATGCCCGAGGCGGTATTTTGTGGATAAAGTACCGGCGATATTGGACCTGCGGCGTTTCAGGTTCGATCACGTTTAAGTCCATTCCTTTCACCTCCCAACGCTTCGACAACGGCAGCCAGCAGACCGGCCAGCTCTGCCGTCATCAGTGTCATATCTGCGTCGAAACGCTCTTCTTCGTCCATGCTGGATAAGTCCTGATTCTCCTTGAGGATATCGAGCGGGTGGATTTTCTTGATAAAGAGGGCGTCGGTTAAGACGAATGAAACGCGGTCAGACCATGTGAGCGCCAGTTTTGTGCACTGTTTGCCCGATTGGATATGCTTTTGCACGTCCGAGACTTCAGGGCTTTGACGAACATAGCGGATCATGGCTTTGTTTTCGGACGCTGACTGCAGTTCGGTGTCCTGGTCGATGGTGAACATCGCGGGCGCTTCATCAGCGAGTAGCCATTCTGTCATTGCTGCCGCCGGAGACTGGACCGTATACAGGCTTTTCAGGGGCAGGGGGTCAATGACTTTTGCCAGTGCGCCGATGGCTTCATCTGACTTCGTTCCGGATCCTGACTCAATGACCAGCCAGCCATTTTTCGGGTCGATCCAGATACGCGTATCGCGAAAGACGCTGAATGCCTGAGGTAGCAGGACTTCCGTGACTTGTTCCTTGATTTCGCGGTTTTGCTTGCGCCCGGGCTTGTATCCCTGCTGTTCCTCGATTTCGGCGGCCTTCTCCCGGACGGCCTGATTGATGACCGTGGGCGGCAGCAGTTTCTTTTCCACTCGTAGAGACAGCAGATACTGGCCGTTTACCGCATGGGCCAATTCTCCGTTTTCCCGGACCGGAACCCAGCCCATTGATGAAATGTCAGATTTATGGCCCGGAGCAAACCGGCCGCGCTCCAGTGCCTGGCACAAGGCTTCATGAGTGAAATTCCAGTCAATCAGCCGGTATACAGATAGATTCTTAAACCACATGGGATTTTCCTTAAATGTCTTCCGTTTCGATCAGGAAGTGGTGAGGACCGACCGCTTGGTGCAGCTTGTCAAGCGAATGAAAACGGACCGCGTATTTGCGATCCGTTGTCAATTGCAGAGGGTTGGCACCAAGCCAGTACAGCTTTCGTCTGGTCTCGCTGTACATGTAGGCGAGATAGTGCTTCATGCTGCTTTCCTCTGCGCTCTTTTTCTTAATGTGGCCTCGTATTCATCGACAAGGTTTTTGAATTCTACGAGTTCAATTTCCATCTTCTCGATGTAATTTTGATCTCGTTTGAATACGCGCCACCATAACTGACTGCCTATTTTCTGAAGGGCGGGGCAGTAGAGACAGATATGCCAGTATTCCCGATCCGTGATCCACATACATCCTTGAGCTTGATCCATGACCGTGCTGGCATCGTCATCGATATAGAATGAGCGCAGCTTGTCAGGATCGATGAAGCATTTATATTCACTACCGCCATCTTTACCGATCAGACCGTCCGCACTGGCACCAAAAACTCCATCTTCGGTTTTGACAAAGCCAGCACGTTCTACAATGAGACCCGACTGTCGTTCGTGCTCCATTCTGGCTATCGGCTCCAGCTCATGACCCCGTTTCATAGCCCAGTTCTGAAAACCTTCGTCCAGCGGTTCGCCACTGATTCTTTCAATGGCCAGTCTGAAAGCGTAGTTTTTGGCAGTTTCTGAGAACTCGCCCACAGCTTCTCCGGCAATAGCCTTTTCTATAGACGCCGCGCGCGGAGCCGTTTTATACCCTGCAATTTCGCGCGCATGGGCTTCGGTTCGGCCAGCTTGGATCGCTTCAACGTACTTTGCCTGTTGCTCTGTCAGACCGTTAACTCGGGAGCGGGCCACTGTGAACATGCTGGCGGTAATGCAACCAGCTCTGAGAACGTGCCAATCCTCGCTGCCTTGATCGCATTCATATACAAGATAACTCATACTTATTCCTTAGTAGGCGTGTTTTCGGTTTTTTTGAGGTCCTCGCCGCGTGCTGAGACTGCTTCTTTGAACTTTTCATAAACCGACATGTCATTCGTTTTCTGGATTTCCGCTAAACCTTCTTTCCAAATCTCTCCCAGATCAGCCGCTGTCACGCAAGCTTTCGCTCTGGCTATCCAAGCGTCGGCGAGCGGGGTGTTATCTACAACGCCATCCTTATCGTCACCTTTTTCGGAAACGCCGGTGATTGCCTTTAAAGTGTGGCGCTCTAAGTATGTGACTGTAGAGGCGATGGCTTGGATGCTGTTTTTGTTGCCGCTGTTATCTGGAGCGGCTTGTAGTGAAACAGAATCCGAATGGCCCGCGCGGTGCTTCAGAATGCAGGTCACTTTGATCTGACCGTCTATTTGCTCCATAGTCCAACTCCACGCAAACCCGTGTTTGGATAATGGCGGTCCGACGACCTCGACCACATCTGACAATTCCGCATGCTTGTAGTACGTGCGACCCTTTTGGCTAGTAAAGTCGACCTCACGCCGCTTTATGATCTCGACAGCTTCTGCCTTGAAAGCGGACATTGCGTCATTAAATGCCTTTTCAGCCTCCCGACGCTCCCAGCGCTCCTGTAGGTCCATCATCTTTTCGATTTGCGACAAGTCAGCGCCCTGGCTAAGCGCGGCCAGCATCATTCCCATGGGGGAATTTGCAGGCACTTGGTCCTGCGAGACAATCGTCGTCCGTGGTGCATCAATGATTTCAGTAGTCATAGCGTCCTCAGTATGAAATTGAAACGTTCGGAACCTTGCCGGCGGCAATAAGCTTGACCACCTTGACGGCCTGTTCCTCGGTAAATCCAAACTCCATAATCGCTTCTTTGGCGGCACGAAGAATGGACTGTCTATGAATGCGGTCGGCTTCCCGGCGTTTCGCTTCCGCTTCCTCCCGGGCTTTTTCATCAGCCTGACGTTTCGCTTCTGCCAGTCGGGCGCGTTCTGCTGCCTCTTTTGCCCGTTGCTCGGCGGCCAGTTTTTCAGCTTCGGCGCGAGCCTCGGCCTGTTTCTGGCGCTCAATGGCTTCCAGCTTTTCACGCTCAGCGCGTTCAGCGGCGGCTTTTGCATCGGCTTCACGCTTTGCGGCCGCATCACGTTCGGCCTGGGCTTTTGCCTCAGCCTCACGTCTGGCGCGTTCCTCGGCTTCCCTGGCAATGCGTTCCTCCCGATCTTTCTGTTCACGGGCGGCGGCCTCGGCGCGCAGTTTGGCAAGTTCGGCCTGTTCTGCTTCGTATCGCTGGCGTTTGGCTAGGGCGTCGCGCAGCATTTCCAGACTTTCCGATTTAACGCGATGCGCTTCGACTTCATATTCGCCCAGCCAGTCACCGTCGATTTCAACTTTCTCGATGCAATCTATATTTATCTGAAGAATTTCAGCGGTAGATTCTTCGTATACAGCCGTACGATCAAGTCGAAGCCCTTCAATCCAGAGCTCGCGTTCCTGCTTTCGTTTTTCCTCGGCTTCTTCCCACTCAGTCAGTGGTCGCCGTACCTCGGCCTGCCATTGTTCCAGCTTCTCACGCGTGCGCTTGCGCTCCGCATCCACCTTTTTCGGAATTTCTTTCAATTCAGCAGATACGGTCTTGCCCAGCGCCTCAATTGCCGTCTTGATCTTGGCAACCTTGAATGCCATGCTGGCGATAGCGGCACGACCCTTTGCAGTGGAGATATCCGGCTCAAAGGCATCAATCTCGGCCTTGATGCATGCCAGATAAGGATCCAGCCCGCCGGCAGTGCTGTATACCGTCAGTGCGGTTTCTTTCGTTGGCAGAGCAACAAGCTCAGCGCTTTCTTTTTCGATGACTTCTGACATGGTTAGATTCCCGGTGAATTCAGTAAGAGGGCGATGCAGCCGACCGCGAAGGCGACAATAAACAGCTTTGCGGAGCGGGGCATCGGTGGATCGACGATTGATTTCCAGTCGCCTGTCAATGGGTTGTAGCGGTGGCCGGCCAGATAGGCCAGATGCGGCAGTTTTGTATATTTGTTGTGGCGGAACTCACGCGGCGCCACAACGTTTGGGCCTTGAAAGTAGGTCATTGTTGTTCTGCCTCAATCTCATATGTCACTCGTTCGAATTCGTGGTCTATGTCGTTAATATCGCACCACCACTCGGCGTCCTCTCGGCTCGGAAACTCTTTCTCAATGAAGTGAACCTCATTACCGAAACCAACGTTGTTCGTTACCTTGATCCTG
>JBEBTQ010000002.1:0-28804 GCA_040393685.1 Advenella kashmirensis
TCAAGCCAGCTGTAGATCAGATTGCCACCGGCAATATCCTGTCGGCGTTTTTGCTCAACCTTGACTTTTTTATCCGAACCCTCAAGTACCGTGTCAATATTCTCACGGGGAACGATCAGAACACCGTCCTGATCGGCACGAACCAGGTCTCCCGGATTGACGGTAACGCCGCCCACTGAAACAGGATGGCCAATGCGACCAGGCAGATTTTTGGTGGGGCCGTTGGGATTGCTGGCGCAGGCAAACACGGGAAACGCGCCATCGCGCAAGTCGCTGCGATCACGAATGGCGCCGTCAATAACCAATCCGGCCAGTCCGGCTGCTATGGCATGGGTGCACATCAGTTCGCCCATCAGTGCGGCGCGCGTGTCTGCCTGACCGTCGATCACCAGCACGTCTCCGGGCCTGGCCAGGAGCAGGGCTGCATGAATCATCAGGTTATCGCCGGGTCGGACTTCAACGGTAAATGCCGGACCACATAATTGCATGTGTGATCCTAGCGGCTGGATGCGTCCATCTGTCGCACCGCGCCGGCCTGCTGCATCGGCCATAATGGCCGCAGGATATTGGGCAGCGGCCGTGATCTGGGCAGGCGTGGGGCGAGTGAAAACGCTATTGATCATTGACATATAAGTCTCCGGAATCCGCGCTCAGAATGCATCAGTGACGCGTGGATAGACGCACTGATAAGCTTCTGCATATTTGATTTTCCTGTCACTATTGCGAGAGGCCTGGGCGCCTCGCTGCAGACCGACACGCGTGTAATACTCCCACAGATGCTCCTGCGCATTCATGGTTTTGAAGGCCTCATATTTCTTGTCCCACACAGAGGAAATATCAAGAAAGAGTTCCGGCTTCCACTCGCACTGTTCGGGCTGATGCGGTTCAAAAAGATAGACGGGAGGCGCACCAATCACCGGCACCTCGGGATTGTGCCCATGTGCCTGGGCAATCACGCGCGCTTCAAGCGCCAGATGATTGGCAAACGGATGATCAAAGTTATATGGATCGCGCAAAGAGTGTGTCAGCACAAATTCGGGTCTCAGTTCGCGGTAGCGATCTGCAATACCGAAAAGCACATCATCACTGACGCGCAGCGGATAGTCGCCGCAATCCAGAAATTCAGCGGTAGCACCAAGAATGCCGGCAGCTTCCTGTGCTTCCTCGAGCCTTGCCTGCTTCACGGCGTCAAGTGTTACGCCGGGCGTTTTCCAGATTTTTGCAGATTCACCACGTTCACCAAATGACAAACACAATATATGGATTTTCCAGCCCTTGCTGGCGTAAAGGGCGATTGCACCGCCCGCCCGCCACACGAAATCGGCGGCATGGGCGCTGACCACCAATGCAGTTTTTTCTTGCATGTGTAATTCCTGAAATGAGGATTTGAGTTGAATATCTCGAATGTGATAGCTTGAATGGGATGCTGGCGCACACCGGAAACAGGAAACCGATCTTTCGATTTCCTATTCCGGCTGCGTTCAGTCCAGTCAGTCGACTTTGATGTTGGCGCTTTTGACCAGGTCAGTCATGGATGCGGTATCTTTTTTCAGAAAATCACCGAATTCGGCTGGCGTGCCACCCGCAGGTGTGGCGCCGAGCTTGGCAAGACTCTGGATAATCTCATCCTTCTTCAGAGCATTGTTCAGCGACGCATTCAATTTCTCGACAGCCGCATCGGGTGTGCCTGCAGGGGCAACCAGTCCCCACCAGACAGTCGCATCCACGTCTTTGACGCCGGCTTTTTCAGCTGTTGTCAGATCAGGCAGCAACACCGTAGGCTTGTCATTCAGAACGGCCAGCGGGCGCAATGAACCCGACTTGATATGAGAGATGACTTCCAGCGGATTGATTGCCATAAATGACAGCCTGCCTCCGAGCAGATCAGTAATGGCAGGGGAACCACCCTTGTATGGCACGTGCAGTGCCTTGAAGCCGCCCTTGCGCAGAAGTAATTCACTTGCCATATGGCCGGAGCTTCCTGTACCCGCGGTCCCGAAAGTGAGTTCGCCGCTGTGTGCCTTGCCATATTCCACCAAATCACCCAGAGTTTTGAATTCTGAGTCTTTGGTGACAACGACAACCAGCGGTGCATCTCCGACTTTTCCTATTGGCGTAAAGGCAGTGGCCGGGTCAAAGCCCAGATTGGAGTAAAGCGCCTTGTTGGTCGTCAGCGTATTGGACGCCATGTACAACGTATAGCCGTCGGGCTTGGCTTTTGCAGCATATCCCATGCCAATGTTGGTGCCGCCACCGGGACGGTTATCGACAATGATCGGCTGTTTCAGATCATCGGACATGGCTTTAGTCACGATACGCGTAACAATATCCACGCCGCCGCCAGGAGAGTAGGGCACCACAACCGTGATGGGTCGTTCCGGATACTCGGCTGCCGACGCGGCGGTCATGGCCGTGAGGCAAAAGGCAGTTGTTATTGCAAGTGAAATGGGTTTGTGCAGTTTCAGAATGTTCACGTGAGGTCTCCTGATTGTTATCTCGATGTCGCTCCTGTCCAGGATTCGACGGGCGTTGCGTGTTGAGGGATTTTCAACGTTATTTTCCGGTATTGCACTTATATGGTCTAATATTATTTAAATCTCATATTTATATATTTTTCGAATAACAATGGATTTTCGCCAGCTCAACTATTTCGTCGCCGTTGCCCAGACGCTCAGTTTCAGCAAGGCTGCACAGCGACTGCATATCAGTCAGCCACCGCTGAGCCAGCAGATAAAGCTGCTGGAACAGGATCTGAATGTTCAGCTGTTTGAGCGCACGCGCCGTTCAGTTGAGCTGACCCATGCCGGTCATCTTTTCTACCAGGAGGCCATGGCCATACTGGAGCGTTATGCATCGGCAAAGGAATTGTGTGCCTGGACGCTGGATGGCAAGGTTGGAAAATTACGAGTGGCATTCACCGCATCGGTGCCGCTGTTCGAAGATTTTCCAAAGCTGATCCAGGGGTTCACCCGCCAATACCCAGGCATTGAAATCGATCTGAGGCACATGTCTACCGGCGAGCAGATCATTGCGCTCAATGATAACGAGATAGATATCGGTTTTTTGCGGCCTGCATTGAATTTTCGGCCACCGCGCAGTATCCGGACCACGGAGTTATGGCATGACGAACTGATGCTGGTCACCTGTGCAGAGGAAGATCAGACAGTGAATTCTGAGCCGGTGCATATCGACAGTCTTGCTGACGAAGACTTTATTCTGTTTCCCAGTGCGCTGGGTTGCGGCCTGTTTGAGCATATTTCCACCATCGCCACTGCAGCGGGCTTCGTTCCCAGAATTGTGCAGCAGGTTCGGGAGAACAGTACCACTCTGGCGCTGGTCGCCGCAGGACTGGGTGTGTCCATTGTTCCCAGTATCTATAGCAATACCAGCCCGCCTGGGGTCGCCTTTCGGAGGATTGCCGGTGCGCAGGTCAATTCACGTATCGTTCTGGCGACGCACGACAATAGAAACCTTGCCTCCCTGCAGCTCTTTCGCGAATATTGCGATCAGCATTATGCTGCGGCGACTTCACAGGCTTAGTCAACATCTCATTACAAATTCTTCACAGTTTTTGATTTCATGAGCAAGTTATTGCAAATATAATGTTTTTGATCAACAAATCATCGTAACTGTATGATTTATAAAAAATTAAACATTTGCAATTTCCGCTGCTTCAATCTTTGCACAAATATCGTCAGCCGCCGGGGCGGTTCTGTCGCACAGGCAGGACTGCGTCCTCTGCGGCTTACGGCCTTCGCTGTTCTTGCTTTCGGGCTGGCCGGATGCCAGTCACTGGTGCTTGAAGGTTCCTCTGCGGGGGCCGGTATTGCCGGCGCTGCGATTGCACAGAAGGTGACCGACAACGCGGCGGTAACAACTGGTATTGGTGTTGGCGTACAGGCGGCAACGCGCTCTGCGGTGCAATATGTACAGCGGGAAATGCATGGCTATACGCAGGAAGTCATTGCCACTGCTGCGGGCAAACTGAAAGAGGGAGAGGTCAGTGAGTGGCGGTCTGTGCATTCTGTTCCCATGGAGCCGGACGAACACGGCCGGGTAACGGTCAGCCGGACCATCAGTCAGGGCATGCTCGAGTGTAAGGAAATCGTTTACTCCGTAGACAGCGAAGTCAATTCCGTGCCACGCAACGAGTTTTATGTTGCGTCCATCTGCAAGGATAGCAATCATTGGGCATGGGCCACTGCAGAGCCGGCGGTCAGCCGCTGGGGAGCCTTGCAGTAATGCGCCGGGGGCTTCACGCATTCATTATCACACTTGCGTTATCGGCGGGCGGCCTGGCCGGATGCGCCGTCATTGCCACGGTTCCGGGTATCACTGCGGGCGCAGCCACGTCGTCAATAACAGGCAATCCGGCCCTTGGCCTGACTGTTGCCGTGGCAACCAATGCCGCAGTGGACGCAGGAGTCAAATACGTTCTCAAACGCTTCAGCGCTGCGGAACAGCAGGAAATTGCAAATGCAATTGCGGTAAGTGTACCCGGCGAGGAACGACGCTGGCAGGTAAAACAGCCTATCCCATATGGCAATAATAAAGGTCGCACGATTGTGATCAGCGAATCGGTTAACGCACTCACCACCTGCAAAAAAGCGCTGTTCTCTGTTGAGGAAACGGTAGATTCCAAAGTTGTTGAACACTGGTACACGCTCGATGTCTGCAAAAACGGGCGGTACTGGCTGTGGGCCCAGGCAGAACCAGCGGTCGCTCGCTGGGGCGCACTTCATTGAATTCGGTTGTTTGAGTATTGCGTCCCGGTTCACATGCGCAATATTCTGAATTTTCCATATCGTAGTCGCGAACAAAAAAATATGGATACGGAGCCAGCCGATATCGCGCCTCAAATTTTTTCTTTTCTTTAGATCTGGTGCTGCGTTGCGCCGCTTTCTGGTGCGTTTTCTTCCTGCATTGCACAAACGGCAGGCATTCCTGAGAACTCCGGCTGTTCAGGGCATTGTGCTGATGCAGCAATGCCTGATTCTGGAACATTTCTTCCCTTTTTTCTGGACTCAACGATGAGCAGAAACTGGACCTAGACCAGCCCGCGAACTTCTTCTATCTTTGATTGAAATTTCAAAGCAGGAGAGAAACATGAGTAACGCGGTAGACATCCAGACACTGGAGGCTTTTTCCAAAGCCTGGAACGATCATGACATCGAGGCCCTGATGTCATTCATGCATGACGATTGTGTATTTGAAACCGTTGCCGGTGACCAGGTTTGCGGCAACCGCATTCAGGGCAGAGATGCAGTCCGCAAGGCATTTCAGGCGGCATGGGAAAACATTCCCGATGCTCAGTGGCTCAACGGCAAGCACTGGATTTCCGGAGATCGCGGGGTATCAGAAACCACTTTCACCGGTACGCAAAAAGACGGATCACGTATCGAAGCGAACATGGTTGATCTGTTCACGTTCAAAGACGGCAAAATTCTTGTGAAAAATGCCTTTCGCAAGAACCGCCCCCCATTGGCTGCTGGGAAGTAGGCGGAGTCAGCATCATGGCAACTTTGACGCGCGCGTACGATCCATTGTTTGATCCACTCATCGACAAACCCACTCAAGGCCAGCAGTATGCGCCAACTTACTGGGTGGCAACAGCCGGCGAGCCGCCTCCGGATGACGGTCCGGCTCCGGACGGTCTGATTGCAGATGTGGTTGTGGTCGGTTCAGGTTTCACTGGCCTGTCAACTGCACTGCATCTGGCGCAGGATCACCAGGTACAGGTTGTCATCCTCGAGGCCAACGCCGCCGCATGGGGATGCACCAGCCGCAATGGCGGACAGGGCCAGAATTCCATGGGTCGGTTGTATCGATCCCAATGGATCGCCAAGTGGGGCGAACAAACGGCAAAACGCCTTGATGCGGAAATACGTTCCGGATTCGAATACTGGGAGTCGCTGGTGGCGCAATTCGATTGTGATGCGCAGCCCGGCGGCCATCTCTATACGGCACACAGGGATAAAAAAATTGATTTCCTGCGCAATGAAAGCCAGTTGATGAACAAGGTGTTTGGCTATAAAACCCGGATGCTCAGCGCTGCGCAGTTGCGCGAAGAATTTGTCAATGATCAGGAAGCCAAAGCCGCGCTATGGGAGCCTCAAGGTACGGGCGTACACCCGTTGAAGCTGGCTTTTGGGTATCTGCGCCGCGCGCGTGAACTGGGCGTCAAGGTTCATACTTCAAGTCCCGTGATGAAAGTGGAATCGCGCGATGGCCTGCTTCATCTGCATACGCTTGGCGGTATTGTGAAAGCCCGCAAGGTGGCATTCGCAACCGGTGGCTATACCACGCAGGGTGTTCATGCCACCACGCACTCGAAGCTGATGCCTATCCAGTCAAACTCGATGGTAACGCGACCACTGACAGAACAGGAACGTGCACAGGCGGGTCTTCATTCCACAGTATTCATTACCGATACCCGTACGCTGCGTTTCTACTATCGTCTGTTGCCCGATGGCTCCATGCAGATCGGCAGCCGAAGTGCCATCAGCGGACGGGATGCGGCCAATCCAAAACATCTGGACCTGCTCAAAAAAGGCCTCTATCGGAAGTTCCCTTCACTCGAAGGCATTCCTATTGCCTATAACTGGAGCGGCTGGGTAGACGTCAGTCACGATATGATGCCGCGCATTGTTCAGCCCGATCCTGCCATTCCGCTTTATTACTCATTTGGCTATGGCGGTAACGGTGTGTCGTCGTCGGCATGGGCCGGCAGGCGTCTTGCCCAGCGCGTTGTGGGTCAGGACGGCGCACAGTGGGACCTGCCCATATACAACTCCCCGTTGCCGGGACATCTGTTCGCTCCTTTCCGACGCCTCGGACAGGCCATGCTTTATCACTGGTATTACCTGAGAGACGAGGTGATCTGATGACCATCAGCAACTGCCTGCACGCATGCCATCAATCTGCATACTATCTGGCCGGCCGTTGCCTGCATGCATGTCGTCGTTCCGTCATGCATGCATACCAGCTGACGATGGCGGCTTTATTTCTGCTGGCCGCCATGTCAGCCGTACCTTCGGCTCAGGCTGCAGATAATGCACAGGCGCAAGCTCTGGTCGTGGCAACCGATACGGCGTATTTGCCCTTTGAGTTCAAGGAAAACGGCAAGTATGTGGGCTTTGATATTGATCTGCTCAATGCCATTACGAATGAAATGGGCGTCACGTATACCCTGCTGCCCATGGATTTCTCGAATATCTTTCCGAATCTGACAGCGGGCAAGGTGGATATGGCTATCGCTGGCATCACCATTACCCAGGACCGGGAACGAAGTATGGACTTTTCTGAGCCGTATTTCAGGAGTGATATTTCCATGGTAGTCGCCAACGATAACAGCGAACTTGCAAGATTTCAGGATCTTGCAGGAAAGCGGGTAGGAGTCAAGCGCGGTACCGATGCGGCAGATTACGTGAGTCGCACTGTTCCAAATGTCAGGATCACCTACTTCCAGAACATGGACGTCGGGTTTCCGTATCTGGAGGTGGCGGCGGGGCGGCTGGATGCACTGGTGCATGATGCAGCAAACGTACTTTATTACAGCCAGCATACAGGCAAGGGATTGGTCAAGGTCACCGATACCGTGAGGACCGAGAACAATTTCTACGCAATTGCCCTGGCAAAAAACAGTGCCTTGACGCAACGTGTCAATGAGGCGTTGCGCAAGACAATCCGCTCGGGTGCCTATGCCACCATTTATCAGAAGTGGTTTGGCGTGCCTCCCGATTCGGCGTCATTACAGATGCAATAGTCAGGTGTAACCACAGGCAAAAGAGCAGGAGACAGCAAACAAAGCGCATTAGAGAGTAGATGAAGCGCAGCAGGCAGTAAACGCAGCGCAGTAAACAGTTACCAATAAACAGTATCCAGTAAACAGGACATAAAAAGTATTAAACCATCGTGCATATCACGCGCGCTTACTTAACGATGTAACCACCATTCATGGAGTCAAACATGAAACATACGTTCCTGAAAAAATGGCTGTTCACAGCAGCCACTGCATCGACCCTTCTCTGGTCGGCCCACGCGGCCGCGGCAGAAGAAGTCACAATAGGTTATCAACAGATTGTCGGACCGTATGTGTCGGCGATCGCCATGAAAGAATTTGACGAACCTTTGAAAGCGGCGGGTTATACCGTCAAGTGGAGACAGTTCAGTTCAGCAGGCGATATTTCAAGTGCGCTGGCCTCCGGAGGCATTCCGATAGGTGTGCTGGGATCTACCGGCATTGCCGCCGCGGCAACGCGCGGCGTGGACATGCAGCTGTTCTGGATTCTGGACAATATCGGTCACTCAGAGGCCCTGGTCGTACGCAAGGATTCCGGCATTGCCAAGCCAGAGGATCTGAAAGGAAAACGCATTGGGGTTCCCTTTGTGTCCACCTCGCACTTTCACCTGCTGGTGGCGCTGAGCAAAGTGTGGAAAATGAACCCACGCGATGTACGCATTCTGAACATGCAGCCACCACAGATCGTGGCCGCCTGGCAGCGTGGCGATATTGATGCGGCATACGTGTGGCCCCCAGCACTGACCACGCTCCTCAAGGACGGTACGGTGCTGACTGACTCCGAAGAAGTCGGCAAAGCCAGTGTCCCAACCTTCGATGGTATTGTGGTCAGCAAAAGCTGGGCCGAAAAAAATCCCAAATTCATGCAGGCTTACACCAAGGTGCTTGCCGATGCCTATGAGGATTACAAGCAGAACGGTGGAAAATGGACCGAGAGCAGCCCTGAAGTCAAAGGCAATACGCAGATGATCGGTGGCGAGCCGAAAGACATTCTGGAAGCTATGAAAATGCTGGTATTTCCTACTGCCGGTGATATGGCCTCCAAAACCTGGCTGGGAGGTGGTGCTGAATCCGGTGCTGTCAAGGCACTCACAGAAAGCGCCAATTTCCTGAAGGAACAGAAGCAGATCGATTCCGTGCTGCCTGACTACAGCGGCTTTGTGAATTCGACCTGGGTCGAACAGGCAGCGAAGAAGTAATTGCGTATGCAATAAACATCAAGGGCGGGCTTGCCCCGCCTGCGAATGAATAGAAGTATTGTTGGAGACCATCGTCATGCAACCTGTTGCAGAAAATCTGTATGTCAAAGATGTCAATGTGGTGTACCCGGGACTTCGCCAGAATGATCAGGTGGTGGCGCTTAGAAACGTCAATCTCACGATCAACAGCGGAGAATTCGTGGTCGCACTGGGCGCATCAGGGTGTGGCAAAACCACCTTTTTGAATTTACTTGCCGGATTCATGTCGCCGACATCCGGCTCCATTGTTCTGGGTAACGAACCCATTTCAGGACCCAGCGCCGACAGAGGCGTGGTTTTCCAGAAGCATGCGTTACTGCCCTGGCTCAATGTCATAGAAAATACCGAATTCGGCCTGAAGCTGCAGGGCGTGTCCAAGGCAAAACGGCACGAAATTGCGGCACGCAACCTGGAACTGGTAGGGTTGAAAGACTTTCATCATCACATGATCTATCAGCTTTCCGGCGGTATGCAGCAGCGCGTCGGAATCGCCCGGATCCTGACCTGTGATCCTGCAATGCTGCTCATGGATGAGCCGATGGCGGCGCTTGATGCGCTCACACGCGAAACCATCCAGGAATTGCTGCTTAAAGTGTGGGAAGTCACTCACAAAATGTTTTTCTTCATCACGCACAGTGTGGAAGAGGCACTGTTTCTTGGCTCCAAGCTGATTGTGATGTCACCGCGCCCAGGTCGGATCACCAATACCTACGAGCTATCGTTCAACCGGCAGTTCCTGGCAGGCAAAAATGCCCGGGAAATCAAATCCAGTCCTGAATTCATCAAGATGCGGGAAACGGTGCTCAATATTATTTACAGCGATGAGCGCGAAGGGGGTCAGGATGTTTAAGCGATTGTTTGGCAGATCTGCAGCCGTGCCAGGACAGGTTTACGGCGCACCCGGTGCCGGCGCCAGCGTCTTCATCAGTATTGCAACTGCAATTTCGCTGTTGATCATCTGGTCTCTTATCACGTATTTTGGCTGGGTCAAGCCCTTATTCCTGCCTTCGCCAGTGGCGGTTTTCAATAAATTCATGGTGGGTATGACAGATGGCATTGCCAACGCCACTATCGGTGAACATACGGCTGCCAGTCTGACGCGGGTGTTTTCGGCGTTCTTCCTGGCCCTGATTACCGCCGTGCCGGTGGGTATCATGATGGGTGTGAACCGCGTCGCTCGCGGGCTGTTCGATCCCATTATCGAGTTTTACCGTCCCTTGCCGCCATTGGCCTATCTGCCACTGGTCATCATCTGGTTCGGCATCGGCGAGTTCCCCAAAGTCTTTCTGATCTATCTGGCGATCTTTGCGCCTATGGCCATCGCGGCACGATCCGGTGTCAAGTCTGTGTCCATAGAGCAGATCCATGCCGCCTATTCCATGGGCGGGAGCAACCGCCAGATCGTCTGGTATGTGATTCTGAAGTCAGCGTTACCCGAAATCTTTACGGGCATGCGCATTGGTATAGGCGTGGGCTGGAGTACGCTGGTTGCCGCCGAAATGGTGGCGGCCGATCGCGGGCTGGGCTTTATGGTGCTAAATGCAGCACAGTATCTGGCCAGTGACACTGTTATCATGGGAATCATCATTATTGGCTTTTTTGCCTTTATCTTTGATGCGCTGGTGCGGTATATCGAGAAGCTGATGGTTCCATGGAAGGGTAAACTGTAGCATCGCGGGCTGCCGGTATAAACAGACATGCTATGACGAATCTCAAAAAACATGTGAATGCAACAACGAAAACCGTGACAGCCCCCAGCCGCGCAGCACTCAGCGCATTGCTTTGGGAAAAGCTGTTTCGTGAAACCAGCGAATCGCTGGGTTTGCAGGGAAGAATCCGGCAGATGCTGGTGGCCGCCATTACGCAAGGCCACCTCACGCCGGATTCGCCGGTACCCTCAAGTCGCTTCATGTCCGAAACACTGAAAGTGGCGCGTAACACAGTTGTGTTTGCCTACCAGGAACTGGTCAGTGAGGGATATCTGGTTACGCGCAATCGTAGCGGACACTTCGTGGGTCAGGCTGCGCAGCAGCGCAATATGCTGGATATCACGGCAAGCGCGGGCAATGAAGATCAATCCGATTTCTGGCACAAAAGAATTCATGCCCGGCCCAGCCAGCAGCGCAATATTCGCAAACCGGCCAACTGGCAGACGCAGCCTTATCCGTTTGTATACGGCCAGTTTGACCCGGCGCTGTTTCCGACAGCGGAATGGCGCGAGTGCTGTATGAAGGCGCTATCCATTGTGGATATTCGCAGCTGGGCTCAGGATCTGATCATGCTGGACGATCCGGAAATCATTGCTGCCATACAGAATCAGGTGCTTCCGCGTCGCGGGTTTTCCGCGGCAAAGGATGAAATCATGGTGACCGTTGGCGCGCAGCATGCACTTTATCTTCTGGCCGACCTGCTCCTGAGACCCGGAAATAAGGTTGGTGTGGAAGAGCCGGGCTATCCCGATGCGCGCAATATCTTTTCCAGCCGCACCCGACACGTGGTGCCCGTGCCCGTCAATGAAGAAGGTGTAGATACCGACGCAATCACACCTGAAATGGACATGATCTTTGTCACGCCAAGCCATCAGTGTCCGACAGGTGTCACCATGTCCATGGCCAGACGTCAGGCCCTTCTGGAAAAAGCCAATGCCTGTAATACAGTCATCATTGAAGACGACTTCGAGTTCGAGAACAGTTTTGTGGACAAACCCTTTCCCGCCCTGAAAAGTCTGGATCAGAATGGTCGCGTGATTTATGTCGGCAGTCTGTCCAAAACTTTTGCGCCGGGGCTGCGACTGGGTTTTATCGTAGGACCCAAGCCGCTCGTGGACGAACTGCGGGCACTTAAGCGACTCATGCTCAGGCATGCCCCGTCTTTTCTTCAGCGGGCCTTTGCACTTTTTGTTTCGCTTGGACATTACCAGTCGTTCCTGCGAAAGCAATCCCAGACTTACGGGCAGCGCGAGCGTGCCTTGCGTGACGCCCTGCAGCGGTATCTGCCCGATTTTTCCATTATGTCTTCGCCAGGAGGGTCGTTCTGCTGGGTTCGCGCGCCGGAGCATATTGATACCACGGCGCTGACTGCAGTCGCATTGCAGAATGGCATTGTGCTGGAGCCGGGTGAGGTGTTTTTCAGCCGCCCCTCAAAAAACGCCAGACGCTTTATCCGCTTCGGCTACGGTTCAATCGACGAGCCACGGATCGCAGCGGGTATTGAAACACTGGCGAACCTGGTCACTCAGCACTTTCCTGCCTCTGCAAGAAAACGTTGATCGTAATTCCACTTATTGGTATAATTTATTTCAATAAATGAAATAAACACGGGCAAGTGGAACTACCATGGATATGATGGAATCAGAACGGGTCGAAGGCAATACGCCCACGCTGCGGCTGTTTGCGCTTCTGGAAGTGATTGCCGAAAAAGACAGCTATTTCTCTCTGCAGAGCCTCAGCGAAGAACTAGGTATTCCCAAGCCTACCCTGCATCGCATGCTTCAGCAACTGGAAAGCGCCAGGCTGATTATCCGCGATGGTGACGGCAGGCAGTACAGCACGGGCAGACGCCTGCACCAGATGGCCGAAAAGCTGTTGCTGAACAATACCATTCACGGTTCACGCCGTGCCGTATTGCGGCATCTTGTTGAAGAGATCGGTGAGAGTTGCAATATCACGGCCTGCAGCGGCAACGAAGTCCTTTACCTGGATCGCGTTGAAACAGTTGCTCCCCTCAGATTCTATCTGCATCCTGGTTCGCGCGTTCCGTTGCATTGTTCGGCCAGTGGCAAGCTGTTTCTGGCCCAGATGTCACCTTCCCAGTGCAGACGGCTTCTTGAAGCGGCGCCTCTGGAACAGTATACCCCCAATACGCTGACCCAATACGATGCCATAGAAAAGGAAATCGAACAGGTTCGACGTCAGGGTTACGCCATGGACAACGAGGAATTTCTGCCAGGGCTTATCTGCATCGCGGTGCTGGTTCCCGGAGAAAACGGCAAGTCCAATATGGGCATTGCGGCGCAGTCGCCCATCATGCGAATTACCCGGGAAAAGGCGCTGGAGTTTCTGCCCGTATTGCGGCGCGCCGCTGACTCTCTGGCAGAAATTGAGAAGGCCAACGCAGCGATGTAAAAGACGTACAGGGAGACATCGCAATTAAGATGTCGCCCCCGTCTTGGTAAACAGAACACTGCAGCGTATTAACGCAGCAGATGGCAATGGAGACAGATCCAATGAGCAGCACGCAGGATTCAGAACGTCCAACCAGGCAGATTTCCGTCCGGGAGGTCTTCGGTCTCGACACCGATATGACCGTGCCGGCGTTTTGCGAAGCAAGCGAACATGTACCGGACATCGATACAGCCTATCATTTCAATCGTGATGTCACGCTTGCCATTCTTGCCGGCTTCGTACAGAACCGCCGTGTGTTGATTCAGGGCCTGCATGGTACCGGCAAGTCTACCCACATCGAACAGGTAGCGGCACGGCTGAACTGGCCCTGCGTGCGTGTCAATCTTGATGGTCATATCAGTCGTCTGGATCTGGTGGGCAAAGATACCATTGTTCTGCGTGAAGGCCGGCAGGTTACCGCTTTTCAGGAAGGCATTCTGCCCTGGGCACTGCAACAGCCCATGGCGCTGATATTTGATGAATATGATGCGGGCCGCCCTGATGTCATGTTCGTGATACAGCGCATTCTTGAACGTAACGGGCATTTCATGCTGCTTGACCAGAACCGCAGCATTGCACCGCATCCCGATTTTCGGCTTTTTGCCACGGCCAACACGCTGGGCCTGGGCAATCTCAATGGGCTGTATCACGGCACCCAGTCGTTGAACCACGCCCAGCTTGATCGCTGGAATATCGTTGCGGCGCTCAATTATCTGCAACCGGAAGACGAAGTGCAGATCACGGCCGCGAGGGTGCCACAAATGGACAATGAGGCTGGCCGCAAGACCATTCGCAGGATGGTGGACCTGGCAAATCTCACGCGCAAAGGCTTTGAAGCCGGTGATATTTCGGTTCTCATGTCGCCCAGAACAGTCATTACCTGGGCGGAGAACCGGCAGATATTCGGCGATACCGGTCTGGCATTTCGCCTGTCATTTCTCAACAAATGTGATGATGCCGAAAAAGAACTGATTGCCGAATACTATCAGCGCTGTTTTGAAGAGGAATTGCCGGAGGCCTTCGCAGGAACATTGCTCACGTGAACGATATTGCGAATAGCATATTCCAGCAGCACACTGACGAACTGTGTGGTGCTGCGCTACGAGCGCTTTGCGGAAAGACCAACGCGCATTTCCGAAGAGGCAGGCTGTATCTGGACGATACACTGGTGCCAGTGCTATCACCTCATCTGAGACTGGACAGTACGAATCACTCTTTTCGTGATTTCCGGGCAGTGGCCGACGGGTTCGCGCTGCGCGTCCTGGCGTGTGATAAGCAGATTTATGATGCTGCCTGCCCAGAGGACGAGACAGCAAGACTGCTTTACGATTTCTTTGAACAGGTACGACTTGAAGCCACCGTATCCAATACGTGGCCGGGATTGCGAGCCAATGTGCAGGCGCGCTTTCGCGCGTGGGCTCACGAATTTGAACATTCGCCATTGCTGGACACCAGTCTTGGCATTCTGCTGTTTACCGTGATGCTCACAGTCTGGTCCCGGGTTACTGGATGGCCCCTCAGTGAAGCCCAGCAGGATCTGCTGGAAGCGACCCGGGCTGGGATGGCAAGTGAAATAGGCGACGAATTGCTGGGCCTGCGCCGCCAGCGCCATGACCAGGCCGCCTATGCCATTCATGCCGGCAGCCTGGCAAAAAAAATCAGCAGCAATCTGGCTGCGGAAATGGCGCTGGACCGTCGCGACAAGCAAACTGATAAAGATAAACGTGCCTTGTTTTCGCTGCTGCTTACCCCCGAGTCCCAGGAAGAGGAGGGATTTGATGTGGCGTCCAGCGGGCAGAGTCGCATCTTTGATCAGCATCAGGGCGGCTATCGGGTCTTCACCCGTAAGTACGATCGTATTGAATTTGCGGCATCACGCGTCAGGCAGGCCGAGCTCAAACAGTTTCGTCAGCAGATAGATGATGACCGCAGTACATTGTCGCTGGGCGTAAAGCGTCTGGCACGCGTGTTTCGTCGACTCTTCCGGATCCCGCAGAATGATGGCTGGATTTTCGGGCAGGAAGAGGGCATTCTTGATGGCCGTCAGCTGAGTCAGCTGGTTGCCAGCCCATCCGAAACCCGGATATTTCGTCAGGATCAGATTATTGATCGCGTAGATCAGGCGGTGACGATATTGGTGGATTGTTCCGGTTCCATGCGCACGCATGCACGCCGACTCTCTCTGCTGCTGGACACTTTGCTGCGTGCACTGGGAATGGCAGGGGTGCGTACCGAGTTGCTGGGATTCACGACAGGCGCATGGAATGGCGGTCGTGCCATGAAAGACTGGCAACGTCAAGGCAAACCTGCGCATCCCGGACGGCTCAATGAATTATGTCATTTGATATTCAAAGAGGCAGATACCAGCTGGTCTCGTGCCAGACTGGATATTGCTGCCTTGCTCAAAAATGATCTGTACCGGGAAGGCGTGGATGGCGAAGCGGTGCAATGGGCCACACAGCGGCTTCTCGCAAAGCCCGCGCGTCGGCGCAGCCTGATGGTCGTTTCCGATGGGTGTCCTATGGACAGTGCTACGCAGCAGGTGAATGATAATTATTATCTGGCTTCGCATTTACAGCAGGTGCTGAAGCAGTCTGCTGGCCAGGGCATTGATGTGGTTGGGCTGGGTGTGGGTCTGGATCTTAGCGCCTATTACGCACGCAGTCTGGCGGTGGATTTGCGCCAGACTCTGACGCCTGCCGTGTTTTTTGATATAGCGCGATTACTGGCTGGCGGACACAGACGATAGATGGGCGTGATTCCCGGCCTGATTCTGTTCCATGGCCGATTGTTGTTGCGCCTGCACGCAGGTAACTGCAATGACGTTATAAACATCATCTGCGCTGCAGCCGCGTGACAGATCATTGGCGGGCTTGTTCAGACCCTGAAGCAAGGGACCGACTGCCACAGCACCCCCCAGGCGTTCAGCCAGCTTATAGCCAATATTGCCCGCGTTGAGATCGGGAAAGATCAGCACATTGGCCTGTCCGTGAATCTGCGAATCCGAGATTTTGCGCGAGGCGATGGCAGGGATAATGGCTGCATCAAGCTGAATTTCACCGTCAATCAGCAGGGTGGGATCTGCCTGACGAACCAGGTTGGTGGCTTGCTGTACCTTGGTGACATTCTCATGTTGGGCGCTGCCCAATGTGGAGAACGACAGCATGGCAATGCGCGGAGATTCGCCCAGCAATGCCTGCGCGCTTTTGGCCGAATCCAGAGCGATGCGCGATAACTGTTGTGCATCAGGATCAATCACCAAACCACAATCGGAGAAGATCATGCCACCTTTGGTAGGATGATGTTCGTGTTCAAAGATCATCAGAAAAAAGCTGGAAACAATACTGCCAGGTGACGATTTGGCACCCACGATTTGCAGCGCGCTGCGTACGACATCGGCAGTCGTGTGCACGGCACCCGACACGGAGCCATCTGCATCGCCCTGCTGCAGCATGAGGCTGGCAAAGCAGAGTGGCTGCAGTACGGCGTCTGCAGCCTGTTCAGGCGTCATGCCTTTTTTCTGTCGGAGCTGGAACAATTGCTGTGCGTAGGATTCGCGCGAGTCGCTGTCTGCCGGATTGATGATGGTCAATCCGGACAGGTCCAGATCATGCTCGCTTGCCACCTCGGCTGCCTGCTCCGGGTTGCCCACGAGTATGACATTTGCAATTGCATCCCGCCTGGCGCGAACGGCCGCTTCCAGCACGCGCGGATCCTGTGCTTCGCACAGAACAATGCGTTTGGGCTCGGACTTCGCCTTTTCAATAATGCCTTGCAATACGTCCATGATCTGCTCCTGCGATCGCGCTGACGATCAGACGTAGTCTTTATATTTGTCCAGGAACCGCACAGGTTTGGACAGCGCATCACGACGGAATGGATCACCCAGTTCGCGGGTACACATGATCTCAATGACGCAGGTTTTGCCTTCGTTCATTTGCATGTCTATCGCTTTTTTCAGGGTAGGCCCTACGTCTTCCAGTTTGTCCACCACAAAACCAGTGGCACCCATGGCTTCGGCAATACCTGCAAAGCTCTGGTTGTCCAGTTCGCCAGCGACAAAGCGACGGTTATAGAAGTCCACCTGATTTTTCTTCTCGGCTCCCCACTGGCGATTGTGGAAGACCACTGCCGTGACTGGAATGTCGTGGCGTACGCAGGTCATGATTTCCACCATGCTCATGCCCCATGCGCCGTCTCCGGCGTAGGCGATGGCAGGGCGATCCGGCGCGGCAACCTTGGCACCGATGATGGTTGGCAATGCGTAGCCGCAGTTACCAAAACTCATGGGGGCAAAGAAGCTGCGGGGTTTCTCAAAGCGCAGATAACTGTTGGCCACGGAATTGATATTGCCGATGTCGGTAGAGACCATGACATTTTCAGGCATGGCTTTTTCAAGTTCGCGCAGCACCTGACGTGGATGCAGATACTTGCCACCTTCTTTTTTGGCCTCTTCAATCATGTCCAGGCTGTAGGGGTCTTTCTCGTGCGTCCATTCGTCCAGTTCTTTTTCCCACGCGGCTTTTTCATCTGCAATGGTTTTGGCGCGAGCGTCTTTGCTTGCATCGCAGGCCAGTTCCTTGTCTTTCAGACGACTGAGCAGTGCGACGGCGGCAGCTTTGGCGTCTCCGCAGATTCCTACTGAAATCTTCTTGACCAGACCCAGCATTTTGTTGTCGGCATCGATCTGGATGATTTTGGCTTCTTTGGGCCAGTAGTCCATGCCGTGCTGAGGCAGGGTACCGAAAGGTCCCAGACGTGAACCCAGTGCCACCACAACGTCGGCCTGAGCGATAAGTTTCATGGCTGCCTTGGAGCCCTGATAGCCCAGCGGACCGGCCCACAAGGGATGGCTGGCAGGGAACGAGTCATTGTGCAGGTAGCTGTTAACTACCGGTGCGCCCAGTCTTTCGGCCAGCGCTTTACATTCTTCGACCGCATCGGCCATGACCACACCACCGCCGGACAGGATGACCGGGAATTTTGCGGTGGCCAGCAGTTCGGCCGCTTCGTTCAGGCTTTTCTCGCCACCCGCGCCACGATCCAGGCGCTGTGGTTTGGGAATTTCCGCTTCGATTTCGCCATAGAAATAGTCTCGCGGAATATTCAGCTGCGTGGGGCCAATTTCCGACAGGGCACGGTCAAAGCAGCGCGCGGTGTATTCAGCCATACGTTTGGGATTGTTCACATGGCCCTGGTACTTGGTGAATTCCTGGAACATGGGCAATTGGTTGGCTTCCTGAAAACCGCCCAGACCCATGCCCATGGTACCGGTTTCCGGTGTGATCATGACGACCGGAGAGTGCGCCCAATAGGCTGCGGCAATGGCCGTCACGCAGTTACTGATGCCTGGGCCGTTCTGGCCGATCACAACACCATGACGTCCGCTGACGCGTGCATAGCCGTCGGCCATATGCGCGCCACCCTGTTCATGAACCACAGGAATCAGACGAATGCCCGCGGGGGCAAAAATATCCATGGCATCCATAAAGGCAGATCCCATGATGCCGAAAATATTGGTCACGCCGTTGGCGACCATGGTTTCAACAAAGGCCTCCGATGGAGTCATTTTCTGAACGCCGGTAACGGCCTTCTGCTGCGTTGACGTATTCATGATTGACGTATCCTCACTTTGTTTGAGTAGATATGAATATTCGGTATGAAAAATTCCGATTTTTGTTAATCATAAGTGCCTCGACCTGTTTTGGTCAACAAAAATATTAAAAAACGAGATAAATAATCTCGTAATATAGAATATTCTCCCTGCGCCTGGTGTAAGATGAGCAACATTCAGGAGGAGGAGAAAAATCATGTCTGAGCCCAGCCAAGGCGGTTCAAAATCAAATTCACAAGCGACGAGTGCGTCAACTACCGGTACTTCCAGAACTCGTGATTCAGAAATCCGTATTTACCAGGCACGCAGTATCATCACCATGAATCCTGCCCGGCCCCGGGCTACACATGTGGCGGTCAGGGACGGACGCATTCTTGGTGCGGGCGACCTGGAGTCTCTGCAAGGCTGGGGACCAGCCGTGATGGATGATCGTTTCGCGGACAAAATCATCATGCCTGGCCTTATCGAAGGACACAGCCACCTGCTTGAAGGCGGAATGTGGAGCTTTGTCTATGTGGGTTTTTACGACAGGCGTGGCCCTGACGGCCGGCTCTGGAAGGGCCTGAAGACGTTGGACGACGTGGTCCTGCGGCTACAGGAGGCCGAGCGCGCCATGAGCGATAATGCGCAGCCACTGTGTGCCTGGGGGTTTGATCCGATCTATTTCCAGGGGCAGCCGTTCTGCACCGTGCATCTGGATCGGGTATCAAAAACAAGGCCGGTGGTTGTCCTGCATGCCAGTGTGCATCTGATGAACGTCAACACCGCCATGCTGGATGAGGCCGGTATCATGGCCGACACAGGGATTGACGGCGTCGAGATGGATGCGGACGGAAAACTGACCGGCCAGTTGCAGGAGTTCGCCGCCATGTACCTGGTCTTCAGAAAGATCGGCAACGTATTTTTCGACGAAGGACAGACGGCTCAGGGCATCTGGAATTTTGCCCGCGTCGCACAGCTTGCCGGTGTTACCACGGCAACCGACCTGGTCAATGACCTTAGTCCTGAAACGCTGACTAGTCTGGAGGATACAACGGGCAGCGAGGCGTATCCGCTGCGCCTGGTGCCAGCCTATGCGCCACTGCGCGATCCCGAGGGCAGGGGGCTGGACCGGGTGCTTCCCAGCATGTCACGCAATACCGGCAAGCTGAGCTTTGGCATTGTGAAACTCATTGTTGACGGGTCCATCCAGGGCTTCACTGCCAGATTGCGCTGGCCCCATTATTACCGGCCACCAGCAGGCGCGGCAGAAAATGGGATCTGGGTCATCCCGCCACAACAGTTGCGCGAGCTGATACAGACCTATCACGATGCGGGTCTGACCGTCCATATTCACACCAACGGCGACGAAGCCACTGATGTGGCACTGGATGCCCTGGAAGCCGTGCTGGCTGACAGTCCGCGACGGGATCACCGGCATACGCTGCAGCATTGTCAGATGGCCAGTACAGCGCAGTTTCGCAGAATGGCCAGTCTTGGCGTATGTGCCAATCTGTTTGCCAATCATCTTTACTACTGGGGTGATGCCCACTACGAAATGACAATGGGGCCTGAACGCGCAGAGAGGCTGAATGCTGCGGCTACCGCGCTGGCGGCAGGTGTGCCGATTTCTCTGCATTCGGACGCACCGGTTACGCCGATAGCACCGCTATTTACTGCCTGGTGCGCTGTCAACCGGATGACGGCGTCTGGTCGTGTGCTTGGTAAGGAAAACCGGATTTCAGTCTATGAGGCCTTGCACGCCATGACGCTGGGCGCCGCCTATACATTGAAGCTGGATGATCAGATCGGCAGCATTGAAACGGGCAAGCAGGCGGATTTTGCGATTCTTGAAGAGGATCCGCTGCAGGTTGATCCCATGCACCTTAAGGACATTCGTGTCTGGGGTACCGTTCTGGGCGGCCAGGTGTTTCCCTGCCCGCAAGCTGAGTCATGACGGCTCCGCTACCACTCACGGTGCTGGGCGGATTCCTGGGGGCGGGTAAAACAACCGTGCTCAACCATCTGCTGCAGGCGCCGCATGGCTTGCGCCTGATGGTGCTGGTCAATGATTTCGGTGCAGTGAATGTGGATGCGACACTCATCGAAGCGGTCAGTGGCGATGGCGTCATTTCCCTGCGCAATGGTTGCGTGTGCTGCTCGATGGGCGCGGAACTGATGAACGTACTGATGAACATTGAAAAGCAGGCAGACCGGCTGGACGGTCTGATCATTGAGGGCAGTGGCGTCAGTGACCCCAGGAAAATTGCCCAGATCGGCATGCTGGGGCAGGGCTTTTCCCTGCAGTCGATTATCACAGTTGTCGATGCGGCTGCCGTGCTTGAGCAGCGCGACGATCCCTATGTGGGTGAGATGGTCAAAGCGCAGATTGCGGGCGCACGCGTGATTTTGCTGAACAAGGCAGACAGGGCAGACTCTTTACGGCGTCAGGCGGTGCTGGACTGGATTGCGCAAATCGCAGGCAGTGTGCCGGTCTTTATTGGCAATCATGGTCGATTTGACTGGGAGATGCTGCTGGGTGGCGAGCATGGCGCCGCAGCAACAGACGGATTTTTCGACTCGTTGAAGCGCACGCCAGCAGCGCCACGGATATTTCAATCGTGCTATGTCGAAGCCAGTGCTGCGTTTGATGAAGCAGCGTTGCGAGCCTATTTTGCCAAAATCGATGACGCTGTATTGCGCGCCAAGGGTTTTGTGGACATCGGTTCTGAGCGCATCACACATGTGTTGCAATACGTCCGTGGACACGCGCTGGTACTGACGCCCGCCACGCAGACGATCTCACAGCGCGCGTTGGTCTTTATCGGGACCGCAGCGCTTGATGAATCTGTCCTGATCCCGAAATTGAACACCACGACATTGCGATTGAAATCGCAATAGCAAATGTCATGGTGGCTGTCTGCACAATGGATAAGTGCAGGGTCGTTCAGTTCGCCTTGAAGCCCGATTCCTTGATAATAGGTGCCCAGATCCTATTTTCTTCGGCTAGCAGTGCTTTCATGCTTTCTGCCGATTCACCGGTCAGTTCCAGCCCCAGTTTTTCGAAATTTTTCTTCAGATCAGGCTTTTGCACAATGGAGATAAAAATCTTTTCCAGCTTTGCGGCAACTTCTGGCGGCGTTCCCTTGGGAACATAGGCGCCATACCAGATTTTTACGTCTTCAAATCCTTTGACGCCCTGTTCCTGCAACGTTTTCACTCCTGGCAGGAAGCTGACAGGCTGGGTGCCGGCCACGCCCAGGAAGCGGATTTTTCCCGCCCGGTAAAGTTCCATCTGCGCGCCTGCTGCATCCACACCTGCCGGAATATGGCCGCCCATTTCATCATTGACCAGTTGCGGACCACCTGAATAGGAGGCGGCTTCAAGTTTAAGGTCGTGATTCTTTGCCATTTGCAATACGCCGAAGTGTGTTGGTCCGCCCAGGCCCGTGACGCCAACAGCGCCCTCTCCTGGATCGGCTTTCACCGCAGCCATATATTCCTGGATATTTTTGAACGGTTGCTGGCTTCCTGTAGACATCACGATGGGTACGTTGGCCAGGTTGGCTACCGGCACCAGATTATCAGGTGAATAACTGAGTTTGGCATAGGTATAGGGATAACTGGTCATGGGCATGGAATGCGACAGCAGTACTGTCCTGCCGTCCGGTCTGGCGCGCGAAACTTCCGTGGCAGCGAGCATGGTGGATGCCCCCGGTTTGTTTTCCACGAAAGCCTGTCCGCTCCCGCTTTTACGATACTCTTCCGCAACGGCGCGAGCCAGTGCGTCAAGAATACCGCCGGCGGGATAGCCCACCACAATTTTGATCGTGTCGTTCTGCGCGATTGCAGCGGGCGCAAAGACAGTGGCAAACGCCGGGACAGAGAACATCAAAGTACGAAGAAGCATGGCGGAACGAATGTTCATGAAATCACCTCGATAGCGGTTGGGGCTGGTCGATACTGCGTTGAGAAAAAAAAGGCGGATCAGCAAGGATCTGCTAGTGCTTGTGCTTCCTGGAGATCCGGGTGTCTGACATTGTCGGTCAGCACCCGGCCAATCTCTTCAGCCGTTTCCTGCATGAGGCCGGAAAAACTAAATAGATCGGAAAATGAATGGGTTGCCGTGGGTGCGTGGCAGGCCACGGCGGCAATGGCGCGTCCTTTGTCATCCAGAACCGGTACTGCAATGGCCACCATGCCTTTGACGAATTCTTCGTTGTCGGTGCCTATCTTCTGCTGGGCAATCAGCGCCAGTTCGTGGCTCAGACGCTGACGATCCGTAATGGTGCGGGGAGTCAGGGCCTGCAAGGGCAGGCGGTCCATTATCGGTTTTCGATAGATCTCCGGCATCATTGCCAGAAACAGCTTGCCGCTTGCCGTGCAATGCAAGGGAACATGTGCGCCGGTTCGCAAATGCAATTGCAGACGCATATCACTGTCGGGTTCTACACGAGCCAGGTAATGGACTTGCGTATCGTTCAGCGCCGTCAGATTGCAGGTTTCTCCCGTGGCCGCGACCAGCTGCCCCAGCAGCAATCGGCACATGCGATCAAAGTGCGTCGAACTGAGCACTGACAACGCCATCTGATGCGACCGGGAACCCAATACGTAGCCACGATCTTCGGGCAATCGCGTCACATACGCAGCCTCCTGCAGTTGTTGCAGAAGGCGCAGAACACTGGCTTTGGGCAGGGCCGTGCGCTGGGCAATCTGCGCAAGCGAAAGCGGATAGCTGGCGCAGGCGAGCTGCTCAATCACATTCATAATACGCAGATGTTTTGAATCCTGGCTGGTCATGTCTGTCTCGTATCCTTTTATTCATTGTCGGATAAAAAATATGAAATATCCAATAATTTGAAATCATACGTTCCGATAAATGAAACGAATTTGGCGCTTTTCGTTTCAAAATTGAAATCATTGGTGTATACCCCTAAAAAATATTCTGATCTGCGTCGCACACTTGCCCGAACGACAAAAACACGAATGCAATAAAAGAGGCAGGTGCAGAGGACTATGAACGAATGTGTTGACTACATCGTGGTGGGAGGCGGTTCGGCAGGATGCGTGATGGCAAGCCGGCTGAGCGAGAACGGCAAGTATTCCGTTTGCCTTCTGGAGGCGGGTCCCGCCGATCGCAATATGTGGATTCATATCCCCATCGGATACGGTAAGACGATGTTCAATCCGCAGCTGAACTGGGGTTTTTATACCGATCCGGATCACAATATGCTGGATCGGCGCATTTACTGGCCGCGCGGTAAAACGCTGGGGGGAAGCAGTTCCATCAACGGCCTGATCTACATCCGCGGACAAAAGGAAGATTACGACCACTGGGGTGAACTGGGTAATACCGGCTGGAGCTGGGAGGCGTGTCTTCCTTATTTTCGCAAGCTGGAAAACAATGACCTGGGACCCGGCCCTACACACGGGACCGAAGGTCCGCTCAACGCGACTTCGATTCCCACCCGCCACGAACTCGTGGATGCACTGATTGAAGCGGCAGGCAGTATGGGGATACCCAAACGCAAGGATTTCAATTCAGGAGACCAGCGCGGCGTGGGCTATTATCAGTTGACAACCCGCAATGGCCGACGCTGCTCAACCGCTGTAGCCTATCTGAATCCGGCCCGCAAGCGACCGAACCTGCGGATTGAAACCGAAGCCCAGGCCATGAAAATTCTGTTCCGTGGAAAGACGGCAGCAGGCATTCAATATCGGCAGCACGGCAAGGTGAAGACACTGACGGCGCGTCGCGAGGTCATTCTGTGTGCGGGGGCGCTGCAATCTCCTCAGCTGCTGCAGTTGTCCGGCGTGGGTGACGCCGATTTGCTGGGCAGTTTCAATATTCCGGTCATACAAAATCTGAAGGGCGTTGGTGAAAACCTGCAGGATCACCTGCAGTTCCGCCTGATCTACGAGGTGAACAAACCGATTACCACAAACGATCTCATGCGCAGCTGGACTGGCAAGGCCCGCATGGGTCTGCAATGGGCGCTGCTGCGTGGTGGTCCGCTGGCTATCGGCATCAATCAGGGTGCGCTGTTCTGCAATGCCCTGTCGGAATCGGATCCGCGTCCGGATGTCCAGTTTCACTTTGGCACACTCTCCGCCGATATGGCAGGTGGCAAGGTTCATGATTTCTCCGGGTGCACGTTCTCTGTGTGTCAGTTGCGTCCTGAATCGCGCGGGCATTTGCGAATCCGTTCAACCGATCCATTTGAAGCGCCCTCCATGCAGCCGAACTATCTGGACACCGAGCTGGACAGACGCACTGCCGTTGCGGGGGTCAGACTCACGCGCAGGCTTGCTGACACCGAGCCGATGAAGTCCTTGATGAAGGGGGAGGTCAAGCCTGGGCGCGACGTCACAACAGACGACGAGATCTTGCACTTCTGTCGCGAGAACGGGGCGACTATTTTTCACCCTTCCGGTACGGCAAAAATGGGCCAGGCGGGCGACAGCATGGCGGTTGTGGATCATCGCCTGCGCGTGCATGGCCTGCAGGGATTGCGTGTGGTGGATGCCTCCGTTATGCCTACGCTGGTATCCGGCAATACCAATGTGCCGGTAGTCATGATCGCCGAAAGGGCAGCTGAGTTTGTGCTGGAAGAAGCAGGTATGCAAGGCAGTGTTGCCGATCTGCAGACGGGTGATGTTTTGCCTTCTGCAACAATCAGCGAGCACCGGGTCGCTGAAAGCGTGCATGAGCATTGAATATGTGTCATAAACAGGCGCACTGCCTGGAAACATAAATAGACCAAATCAGGAGACAGCAATGAGTGATGAAAAAGGTTTGCGCAGGGTGGTAGCCGCGTCGCTGGTGGGCGCCACAATCGAGTGGTACGATTTTTTTCTGTACGGGGTGATTGCAGGACTGGTATTCAATCATCTGTATTTCCCAGGGAATGATCCCTACATCGGCACGCTGTTGGCCTATGCGACATTTGCTGTCGGCTTTCTGGCTCGTCCGCTGGGTGGCGTGATTTTTGGTCACCTGGGTGACAAAGTGGGGCGCAAAAGCGCACTGATCATGACATTAATGATCATGGGTGTTTCCACTGTCGCTATCGGCCTCATTCCTTCTTACCAGAGTATCGGTCTGTGGGCGCCAGTGCTGCTGCTGTTTTTCCGCGTTCTGCAGGGTATCGGCCTGGGCGGCGAGTGGGGCGGTGCCGTGCTGATGACCTATGAATATGCGCCACCCGAGAAACGGGGTCTGTATGCGTCGCTACCGCAAATTGGCCTGTCTCTGGGATTATGTCTGGCTTCCGGTGTGGTTGCACTGCTTTCATTAACGCTGACTGATGAACAGTTCCTGAGCTGGGGCTGGCGAGTTGCTTTCCTGTTGTCGGCACTGCTGGTGTTTGTTGGCATGTATATCCGCCTTGCCGTCAAGGAAAGTCCTGAGTTCGCTCGCATCAAGGCTCAGAACGCAGAAAGTAAAATTCCGTTTATTGAGATGATCAAAAACTATCCCATGAACATTATCAAGGGCATGGGCGCGCGCTATATTGATGGCGTATTTTTCAATATCTTCGGCGTGTTCATTATCAGTTATCTGACCAAGAATCTGAATCTGACGCGTACCGATGCACTGACAGGTGTGATGATCTCTGCGATTGTCATGTGCTTCTTCATTCCGTATTTCGGCGCCATGTCAGACCGCATTGGTCGCACACGTACCTATTTCTGGGGGTCACTGATTACGGGCTTTTCTGCCATTCCGGCTTTCTGGCTGATGACGACTTTCTCCGATAACGTCTTCATTGTCTGGCTGTCGATTGTGATTCCATTTGGTGTTCTGTACGCCATGGTGTACGGGCCCGAAGCTGCACTGTTCTGCGAACTGTTCGATACCCGTGTACGGTATACCGGCATTTCATTTGTGTACCAATTCTCGGGTATTTTTGCTTCCGGCATTACGCCAATGATCGCGACCGCGTTGCTGCACGAAAATAACGGACAACCCTGGTTCGTAGTGGCATATACCGTGATTGTGGGTATTATTTCAGCCGTGAGTGCGGCAACCATACGAACCATCCGAACCGATAAATCCGCGGTTCCGAAATCCACAACAGCGCCGGCAACAGCAGGCGTGCGCTGAAACGCTGCGGTGCAGCATTGTTGCCGGTGTCAGACCGTCCAGGCTGTAACACCGGCAACAAGTTGAAACCTGGAGACGGGAAACTGCACACAGCGCGCGTCAGCGGTATTAGAATGAGGCGTTTCCCGGACTCTTTCCAATCATTTTTTGCCACGCGCATCCTGCACGTAGTCCGGTACAAGACGGAATGGTATGAACAGACGCCTTCATAGGCGTTTTTGCTTTTGCCAGAAAATACGGAGACCTTTATCTTATGAACGCAGCTCGTCCTGAAACCACAATTGAAATTAGCGCACCGGACTGGGTGCAGCATGAGGGCCTGAAGGCCTGGGTGGCGCAAATCGCCGCTCTTACCCAGCCGGATCGTATCGAATGGTGTGACGGATCACAAGAGGAATACGATCGCTTGTGTGCGCAGATGGTCGAATCCGGTACCTTGCGCAAGCTCAATCCTGAAAAACGTCCCAATTCCTACCTCGCCTGGTCGGATCCCGATGATGTGGCACGCGTTGAAGATCGCACGTTTATCTGCTCTGAGCAGGAAGCCGATGCCGGGCCTACCAACAACTGGCAGGCGCCCGCGCAGATGCGTGAAACGCTGGATGGCCTGTTTGATGGCTGCATGCGTGGTCGTACCATGTATGTGATTCCGTTTTCCATGGGGCCGCTGGGCTCTCCGATCGCACACATTGGGGTTGAGCTCTCCGACTCGCCCTATGTTGTGGTCAATATGAGAATGATGACCCGCATGGGACGCAAGGTTTACGATATTCTGGGCAAAGACGGCGAGTTCGTGCCTTGCGTGCATTCAGTCGGCAGCCCGCTGCAGGAAGGTCAGGCAGATGTGGCCTGGCCCTGCAACAAGACCAAGTATATTGTGCATTTCCCTGAGTCCCGTGAAATCTGGTCCTTTGGTTCGGGCTACGGTGGCAATGCCCTGCTGGGTAAAAAGTGCTTTGCGCTGCGCATTGCGTCCACCATGGGTCGTGACGAAGGATGGATGGCTGAACACATGCTGATTCTGGGCGTGACATCGCCGGAAGGGCACAAAATGCATGTGGCTGCGGCGTTTCCTTCTGCCTGCGGCAAAACCAATTTTTCCATGATGATTCCACCTGAGTCGCTGCCTGGCTGGAAAATCACAACTGTGGGTGACGATATTGCCTGGATCAAACCGGGTGCTGATGGCAGGCTCTATGCCATCAATCCCGAAGCGGGCTATTTCGGCGTCGCTCCTGGTACCAATGAAAAAACCAATTACAACTGCATGGCCTCACTGCGCGAAAATGTGATTTTCACCAACGTGGCGCTGACCGATGATGGCGATGTGTGGTGGGAAGGCATGGGCACGCCGCCGGCACATCTGACAGACTGGCAGGGTAAAGACTGGACACCCGATGCGGGACGCAAGGCAGCGCATCCGAATGCGCGTTTCACCGTGTCAGCGACACAGAATCCCGTGATCGATCCTGAGTGGGACAATCCGGCAGGGGTGGCCATTGATGCATTCCTGTTTGGCGGTCGTCGTTCCGATACCGTGCCACTGGTAACCGAAGCTCGCAATTGGGTAGAGGGCGTTTACATGGCTGCCACCATGGGTTCAGAGACAACAGCGGCTGCAGCGGGTGCCCAGGGCGTCGTGCGGCGTGATCCGTTCGCCATGCTGCCGTTCTGCGGCTACAACATGAGCTCCTACTTCCAGCACTGGCTCAATCTTGGCGAGCGTCTGAAAAAATCAGGTGCAACGCTGCCTCACATCTTCTGCGTCAACTGGTTCCAGACCGACGACAACGGCAAATTCATCTGGCCTGGATTCGGTGAAAATATGCGTGTACTCAAATGGATGCTGGAGCGTATCGAAGGAAAGGCAGAAGGGCAGGAGCATCTGTTCGGCATCTCTCC
>JBEBTQ010000003.1:0-28333 GCA_040393685.1 Advenella kashmirensis
CCGCGGCCAGCGCGAGCAATACGCTCCAGGTGGAGAAAAAGTTATCCGCCAGGTAGCCCCACAATATGCGACCTATCACGCCCGCAGCCTGGGAAACAGACAGAAAAACACCCGCAAGAACGAGAGAGGCCCCCACTTCGTCGTGCAGCAAAGTGATGGCATATGTCATCAATGTCAATTGGCATACTGAGAAACAGAAAGAACAGATTGCCAGTGCTCGCAGAACTGGAATTTGAAAAATCATTCTCAGCGCATCAGCAAATTCTGCACGAAACGATTTGCGCGCAACCCCTGCCTCCGGCTCCCAGGACCGGGGCGCCATGCAAGACACCAGAGCACAGATGAATAACACGACACCAATAATGCCCAGTGCGACGCGCCAGCCTGCTATTTCCTGCAAAGTGGGCATGATCATCGCAGCCAGCACTCCTCCGAGAGGTACACCAGTCTGCTTGATCGAAAATGTCAGGCTCAGCCGATGCATCGGGGTATTCCTGATCAGAATCTGCGAACTGCAGGGTGTCACGGGCCCATAGCCTAGACCAATGAAAACACCGGCGAGTGCCAGCGTCGCAACGGAAGGAAAGAAAACAAAGAGAGCCACCCCCACCGCTGACGAGACAAGGCATAGCGCACTGAGTCTGATGGGACCCACGACAGTTAACATGGCGCCGGCACTCAGGCTGCTGGCCATGGCGGACAGATACGCAATGGCAATATAAAAACCAATAAATGTGGCCGGTATCTGCAGTGTCGAGGACAAAACAGGTGCCATCACGGGCGGCACCAGCAAAATCATGGATGCCAGCGACTGAATGGTCAATGTCAGTACCAGAACAAGCCAGGCCTGCCTGCCCGCTGCCGCATCGGGAGAAGGTGTATGGGCGTTTTGAGTCATCTACGACTCGCTGTTTTTGGACTATGAGGCATCTACTCGCCATTCCCGATTGAACACAGAATGATAGGAATAGCGATCAGCAACATGTGTGCTGATTGAGACTTCAATCAATTCCCCCTTGCGATTCCGATATTTCCGCACAATCTTCAGACTTGGGCTGCCTGCCTTGGCCTGCAATTGGGTTGCATGAGCTCGGGTCAGCGAGATCGCATGAATTTCCTGATCGACTGTGGCTACGGTTTCGCCAAACTGATGCTCAATATTCGAGTGAATGGCTTCATGTTGCTCTCCCATGACGCCTCGAATGGATCGAAACGCAGGATGAATCCAGATTTCTGTCACGCAAATGGGCAACGGACCATCGGCCACAAACCGCTTGCCTTGCAAATGCAGCCAGGTTTCTCCGGCAGAGCCTTCGACAAGCCTGCTTTGTTCATCAGTCAGGGACATGATTTCCTGTTTTTCGATGACAAGCGTGGTATCGGTGGCGTATTGATAAAGATCGGAAATGCCCGCCATATTCTGGCTATAGGCACTACTCGCTTTGTTGGACACCACTTTGGTTCCGACGCCGGGCTGGCGCGTCACCAGGCCCGACTGCACCAGTTTTTTCAAGGCTTCACGGGCAGTAAAACGACTGATGCCAAATTGTTTGCACAATTCCTGTTCGGTAGGCAACAGGTCTCCCACCGCATACTTGCCATCTGCAATTTCCGCCACCAATGTTTTGGCCAGTTGCATGTATCGCGGCTGGCTGGTATTGAGCAACGAATCGTGAAAAGCGTCAGCTGACCGTACCATCTTTGTGCCTCAAAAAACTTCTATTATAGTGAGCTGACATCCCCATCTTTGCTAAATCACTTGGCTTTCCAGGAAAGACTGAATCTGCGAATCACTGTATCCGATTTCACTGAGCAGTGCCTGATTGTCCTGCCCCATCGCGGGTGCTGGCCGTAGCGGATGTTCGCCTGCCCGTACCGGTGAAGCAATGACCCGAACCTGGGCCGTCGGGTGTGTCAATTCCAGAATGCGCCCCTGTTCATGTATGAAATCGTTGTCGAGTGCCTGCGCCACATCGTAAACCGGAGCCGCAGGCACCTTCCCTGCGAAGCGAGTCATCCATTCCTGCGTGGTCTTTGCAGCAAGCACAGCTTCAAGATCCTGCTTAAGCTGATCCCTGTTTTTCAGGCGGTTCTTGAAATCGCAATAGTGTTCGCTGGAAATCCATTCGGGTCGCTCAATCGCCTTGCATAACGTGCCCCAGAATTTTTCCTTGTTGCACATGAGAAATACCCATCCATCTGCCGTTCTGTATAACTGGCTGGGCGTCAGGGATGGATGGCTGGAAAACGGCTCGCGTTTGAGTGAAAACCCTTCGTTCAGATACCACGTGCCAACGTAGGCAAGGTTATGAACGGCCACATCATACAGACTCACATCAATATCACGACCGACGCCCGTGGCGCGGGCACCCAGAATACCAGCCAGTAAACCCATGGCCGCCGTCGTACCCGTCATCAAATCGATAATGGATAAGCCCATCCGACTGGGCGGACCATCGGGCTCTCCGGTGAGCGATAGGTAACCCGCCTCTGCCTGCATCAGGTAATCGTACCCCGGCCAGGCCTTACGGCTGCCTTGTCGACCATAAGCCGACAGATGACCACATACCAATTGCGGGTTCAAGTGTTTAAGGTCATCGTAGGTCAACCCCAGCTTTTCCGGCAGATCGCCTCGCAGGTTATTGAAAACGGCAGCAGCATTCTTTACCAGTCTATGGAGTATCTCAACTCCCTGTTCCGACTTCAGATTCAATGTCAGGCTTTTCTTATTACGATTGAATGACTGGTAAAAATGACTGTCATTCTCATCAAAATAATACGGTCCGACGTGGCGGCCGACGTCTCCGCCATCGGCACGATTCTCTATTTTGATGATTTCTGCGCCGAGATCGGCGAGATGCTGGGTACCAAACGGACCTGCACCATACTGTTCAACTGCAATAATTCGTATGCCAGTCAAAGGAAGCGCGCCTTTTGACGTATCCTGCGTTGTGCCACTCATACCCTGTTCCTCTCAATCATCTGTTTCGCGATAATGATTCGCTGCATCTCGTTCGTGCCTTCTCCGATTAACAGGAGAGGCGCATCACGGTAGAGACGTTCTACGTTATATTCCTTGGAATAACCATAACCGCCAAAGATGCGCATTGCCTCCAGCGAATTCTCCATTCCCGCCTCGGTGGCAAAATACTTGGCCATGCCCGCTTCAGCGTCGCACCGCTCGCCTTTGTCGTAGGCAGCAGCGGCCGAATAAACCAGAAGCCGCGATGCTTCAGTACGAGTAGCCATTTCTCCCAATTTCAGTTGTATAGCCTGATGTTCACAGATGGGCTTTCCGAAAGTCTTGCGCGTCTGAGAATAGGACAGCGCCTCTGTCAGTGCCGCCTGTGCCACCCCCAGACCGCGCGCTGCAACGTTGATTCGTCCCAGCTCCAGACCATTCAATATCTGTTGCAGTCCCTTGCCTTCTACGCCACCGATCAGTCGCGACGCGTCCACTTCATAGTCATCGAAATTCAGCGCGCAAGTATCAATTCCTTTGTATCCGAGTTTTTCCAGCTTCTTGCTGACAACAAATCCTTTGCCCTTCTCTGCAATCAACAGACTCATGCCACGATGCCGTGGCGAGGCTTGCGGATCAGTCTTCACAAGCAGAGCAAGACAATTTCCGTACATGCTATTGGTAATCCACGTCTTCGAGCCATTGACAATATATTTGTCACCAACCCGACGCGCGACAGTCCTGATCGCCTGCAAGTCTGTGCCACAGTCTGGTTCGGTCAATCCGACACCGCCGCGGAGCTCACCTGTAGCAAACCGTGGCAAAAAGGTTCGCTTCTGCTCTTCGGTACCATTGCGCTGAACCGTCATGGCCATAATCACATGTGAATTGATAATCCCCGAAATAGACATCCAAACCGCGGACATGCGTTCAATGATTTTTGCGTAAGTGACCGTAGACAAACCCAGGCCGCCATATTCGGGCGAAATCAGACACCCGAAAAGTCCCATCTCTTTCATTTTCTCCACGATGTCTTCGGGATAGATATCGTCATGCTCCAGCTTATGAACATGCGGCTGAACCTCGACGGCCAGAAAGCGATCCAGCATATCCAGAATCAACTGCTCCTGTTCTATGTCATATGTATCGATTGCGTGCATTACTTCTTCTCTCCCTTGCTCATGGCGTCCAGTAGTTGGCGAGCATCATGTTTTTCGATATGTTGAAACAAAGCCTGAATTCGGGCGATGGCGTCCGCGTTCAGAACGGTTGCCGCATTCTCCTGAAACTTTGCCACAATCTCGTCGTTGCTGATCGGCCGCGTATCTGCACCACGGTTGATATGTTCACGATGCGACCGCGTGCTGCCATCTTTCAGTTCCACAATCACTTCGCCCGAATAGTATTTGGGAAAATCCGCTTTTGGATCGGCCACGCTTTCCACTTTTTCGGCAATGGCAAGTGTGGTTGCATCTGTGTATGCGGACTCTTCAAGTGCATCCAGCCCGAAGCGACCATAGCGCAGTCCGGTTGCAACGGAGTATGGGATACTGAACTGAGCCTCGTAGGCGTTGGCTGGTTTTTTCTTGTTTTCTACCGGTTCGCATACAGTCTTCATAACGCCTGCGGGTACTTTTGCTACGATTTTTGCGATTTGCTCCAATGCCAGGTCTCTGTGAAGAATGGCAGCAGCATCCGCGCTTGCGTGGGTGAAATGGCAGGCAGGAATCGGCTTGATCGCCACGTTCATCAATTCCCATTTCTCTCCGATGCTGTCGATATCCTCCTGCAGACCGCTCAACTGAAATGCCTTGCCCAAATGACTGGCGAACAGACCGAAGCGACCTTCGTACGTTTCCCGTGGTCCAATAAAACCACTTTTTGCCAGCGTGGCCGCTGTAATCGCGCATTGCGCCGCCCAGCCCGGATGTATACGCTTAGTCCAGGCTCCATCCTGCAAAAATTCCATACTGCCGGCAGCAAACGACAGCGTAATGCCTTGGGCGTGGGTCAATTGCTCTTCGCTCAGGCCAAGTAACCATCCTGCAGCTGCAGTACAACCAAATGCGCCAATCAGTCCTGTAGGATGAAATCCCACCTGATGAAATTCACCGCGCGCTGCCGCTCCAAGTCTTGTGGAAACTTCAATCGCCAGAATGTAGGCCGTGAGGAGCTCCTCTCCTGATTTCTTATGGGTGTAGCCCAGTGCAGTGACTGCAGTGGCGGCAGACGCGGTGGCGTGAATAATGCCGTTAGGATGCGTATCATCATAATCGAGTCCGTGTATCAGCAGCCCGTTCATAATGGCAGCATCCCGCGTGGGCAGACTTGTATTCATCCCTACGACGGGAACACTGGCAGCCGAACCCTCGGACAGTGCGAGCAACCCATCAAGCGTGTGTCGTGCGAAATCAAACCGGGTCGAGGCAAACGCGATCCCAAATGCGTCCAGCATCAGATGCTTCGCCCGTTCACGTACTTCCTGCGGAATACTCTCGAATGTAAAACTCAGCGCCTTGCTGCTGATCGTCTGTGAAATTGTCATCATCGCGTCCTTTTCAGTTAACTTTCGCACCGGAAACGTCCACCGCTACTTTCCATTTTTTAATCTCATCTGCAATATATTGACGAAATGCCTGTGGATTTTTCAGCACCGCCTCAGACCCGAGACCCTGAAGCACTTTGATGTTCTCTGGTGTTTTCCAGCTACGTTCAAGAGCCTTGTAAAGCGTATCGATGATTTCTGGAGGAGTTCCCCTGGGCGCCGCAAGCCCGACCCACGCAGGTGTGGCAAGTTCTCCAATGCCTGCTTCCTGTGCAGTTGGCACATCTGGCACCGCTGCATTACGTTTGTCATTAAGCGTGGCAAGTACGCGGATATCACCTCGTCGTGCCACTGGTAACAATGCCGGACCCGTATCCACCATCGCCTGAACATGACCGCCGATCAGATCTGCTACAGCCGGCGGGCTTCCTTTATAGGGAACATGACGAATGTCCATGTCCTGGCTATGCTTAAGCAGTTCCATTGCCAGATGACTTGTCACTCCGCTGCCCGCCGAACCATAGTTCAGCGCACCCGGCTTGCTTTTGACATACTTCACGAACTCTGCAGCGGTATTTACCGGAAGCTTTGCGTTCACTGCCAGAAACAGGGGTACTTCAGATAATTCAGTCACAGGCGCAATATCGCGTAGCGGGTCGTAGGCCAGATTCGTATACAGACTCGGATTGATGGCCAGAGGCCCACTGGAGGTGACCAGCAAGGTATAACCATCGGGAGCTGCTCGTACTACATCCATCGCTCCAATAATGCCCGATGCGCCCGGCTTGTTTTCAACATAGACCGACTGTTTCAAAGACGACTCCAGTGCCTTGGCAGCCAATCGCGCAACAATGTCAGTTGCCTGCCCTGCCGGAAATCCCACGATAATTCGGATTGGTTTCTCCGGATAGGCGGCAAAAGCTGGCACTACCGGCGCGCACATCAACAGCGCAAGCGCTGCAGTAAATAATTTTTGTCTCATCTCTACCCTTTTTTTGTGTCGACGGCTGCGCTCATCTGAATTTCACAACCGTAATTGCGGCGATCTCCGATGTGTCCCGGGCTGCCGTGATGTGGGATTATGGTTTCTTACCAACCAGAAAAGTACGTTCAAAAACCATAATCTGCTCTTCACGCTGGTTGAAGGCTGTTGTTTTGACCGTGACAATTCCCTGTGACGGACGAGACTTTGATTCCCTGACATCCAGCACTTCCGACTCGGCGTACAACGTATCCCCAGCGAAAACGGGATTAGTCAGCTTGATGTCCTTCCAACCCAGATTGGCGATCGCCTGCCCGCTGACATCATTGACCGACATGCCGAGCACAATGGCTAGTGTCAGACCACTACTGACCAGCAACTTTCCAAACTCACTTTTCTCGGCAAAAGCCTGATCGCAATGCATAGGGTGATAGTTCATCGTGAGCAGCGAGAACTGGATATTGTCTGCATCAGTTATCGTGCGTCCCGGGCGATGTTCATAGACATCTCCCACAGTGAACTCCTCAAGATAACGACCGTATCTGGCGCGATAACGATTCGGGGCAACCTGTTCGGCTGAAAGCATTTCATCTCCTTTTTAATAATTTGTCCGGACATTCTGATAAAGATATTAATTTTGTTTTGAATTTGTGTCAATGCTTTTGTATGGATCGCAAATAACATCAAAACTCTAAAAAAAACCCATTATTCATAGAACTGAGCAGCAACCCATGTTCAACTTTGTTGGAGATTCGGGAAGAAGCCACCCCAAAGCGGGGCGTCGCCTCCCGTCTAAATTGACAGATTTCCCTTTTAATGACACTATTTATACGGACAAACAACCAAATAGTTATTACTCCGTTTGTCATCACTTCTTATGCAGGTGTGCGGTGCTGAATGAAAACCTGAGATCCTGCACAAAACAAAATCATCCTGGAGACAAAAATGTTCAAACTGCTTTCCCTGCTTTTTTCCGGCTTGCTGCTATTTGCCAGTACAGGCCTGGCCAACGCGTACGATTTCAGCGGCAAGCCGATCACGTTTGTCGTTCCTTATAATCCCGGCGGCGGCACAGACACGATCGCAAGACGACTGTCCACTCAGTTGTCCAAACAACTCAACACAAGTGTGATTGTTGAAAACAAGGCCGGTGCGGACGGTATCATCGGCACATCTTCGGTTGTACGATCCAAGCCGGACGGTCACACGTACGCACTTGTCGTCAATACCCACGTAGTCAATCCTCTTTTCCACAAAACAATGCCGTATGACACCCTGAAGGATCTGACCGGTGTCACCATGATTGCCAAATCTCCGCTAGTTCTTGTCGTGCCGAAAAACCTGGGCGTCAGAAATTTGAATGAATTTCTCGAGCTTGCACGTAAAAATCCGCAAAAATTTGCCTATGGCAGTTCAGAGAACTTCACAAAACTGGTTGGCGCGCGTTTCGTCAAAGAACAAAAACTGGATATGATCAATGTCCCGTATAGTGGCGGTGCGCCGTTGATGACTGACGTGGCGTCAGGCAATACTACGCTGGGGGTTGGCAGCATCATGGCGGCAAACGCGTACATCACCTCAGGCAAAGTCGTCCCTATCGCACTGTCCGGCGACAAAGAAAATGATTTCCTGCCCGGCGTTCAAACGCTGAAGGAACAAGGGATGCCGGACTTTTCCATGTACGTAACCTATAGTTTGTTTGCGCCAGCAGGAACACCCGCAAACATTGTGCAGGCAATGCAGAAGGAAATCAGAAAGGCAGTCCTGAGCAAGGAAGTTAAAGAAGCCCTGCAAGCACAGGTGGCAGAACCCGTCGCCAATCCGGTAGATGAGTTCAATCGCGAGTTGCTTGTGGAATATTCAGACCTCAGTGAGCTGGCCGGCAGCATTGGACTTAAAGTCAGTCAATCCAATTGAACGTTCGGGTGTGAACAGTGTTACGACGTTCACACCCAAAGACTCCGCTCTATTTCTGACAACAATTCATTTATGGCATAACCACAGCCATATCGCAATCGTCATTTCGCCGTGATGCCCCCCTTGTCTGCCACCTGCTGCCATTTTTTCTTCTCATTTTCAAGAAACACACGAAAGTCTGCAGGCTTGTCCAGAGTCACGGTTGCACCCTGCGCTTTGAGCTGATCTGCAATCTTAGGATCCTGTGTTGCCGTTTTCAGACTGTCGTTGATTTTCGCGACAATGGCATCTGGCATATTCTTAGGCCCGAAGAATCCATACCAGCTCAAAGACTCCACTTCGGGATGACCCGTTTGCTTGAAAGTGACCGCATCTGGAAAGACGTCAAGCGGCTTGTCCGCCGCTACCGCAATCACCTTGAGCTGGCCCGACTTCACATAAGGAAGCACTGTGAGCACACTGGTAACGCCGGAATCCACATGACCACCCACGATGTCTACCATCAATGGTGATCCGCCTTTATAGGGAACAGGTACCGACTTGATGCCCGTTGCCTGGCGAATCAACTCACCTGTCAGCTGGGTCTGTCCTTCTGAATAACCAATGCTGACATCCTGCTTTTTGCCTGCATCGATATAGACTGGTAGATCCTTGAATTTGCCATCGTTTTTCACCGCAAGAATCGATGGCGAAACGGCAAACCGGGTGATCGGCGTAAAGTCCGTTTGCGGATCAAAAGGCACACTCTTGGTCAGAATTTTATTGATGACGTGGGAGCCAACCACAAGCATGATTTTATAACCGTCAGGCGCCGAGCGCTGAACATCAGCCGAGCCGATAATGCCATTGGCCCCTGCCTTGTTTTCTACTACCACAGTCTGTTTCCAAATTTCAGACAGCTTGGCGCCGATCATTCTGGCAAGGATATCCGTTCCTCCGCCGGGAGCGTAGGGAACAATCAGCACCACCGGCTTTTCGGGCCATTTAGCTGCATCCTGCGCCCACGCAGCGCTACCCGCCAGCGAAAGCATTGTCGTACATACCACTATTCTTTTAATCATTGATTTCATTTGTCTCCACCTTTTCTTATCCGTATATTGAGTTGATTCCAGGTCTTTGTATTTATCGTCGAAATCCCAGACTTTCTGAAATCCCATCAGTCTGCTGAACGATTCAAATTCAGCCAGTTCGGTGTAGCCGACAGAGTCGCCAGTCTTTTTCAAATGGCTGTATGCCGATTCGAGTGCCTTGCCCATAGCAAGAAAACCCAGACCAGGGTGAATGGCCAGAGAAAAACCCATTTGCTCCAGTTCCTGCGCAGTGGGCTGCGGCGTTTTCCCGCCCTCCACAATGTTGGCAACCAGCGGCACATCAAAGCGCCGACCAATCGCTTCCAGTTCTTCTCGCGACTCCGGGGACTCGACGAAAAGCACGTCGGCACCCGCCTGCAAATAGCAGTCGGCACGTCTGAGCGCTTCGTCCAGTCCAAGTGTCGTGCGCGCATCGGTGCGGGCAATAATCAGAAACTCGTCCCTGTTACCACGTGCGTCGACAGCGACGCGAATCTTGGCTGCCATATCCGTGGCCGCAATAACACGTCGCCCTTTTGTATGCCCACATTTTTTGGGAAACTGCTGATCCTCAAGCTGTATGCCCGCTGCGCCGGCACGAATATATCCATCAACTGTGTGAGCCACATTCAGCAAACCGCCATAACCCGTATCGCCATCACAAATTATCGGGGTTGATGTCGCGGAGCAAAAAGCCTGTACACGATTGACCATATCCGAGTATGTCGCCAGACCGGCATCCGGCAAACCCAGGTGGGATGCCACGGTTCCATAGCCGGTCATATACAGGCAGGGAAAGTCCAGTTGGTCTGCAAGTTTGAGTGAGATGAGGTCAAAAATACCTGGTGAAACAATCAACTTCTTCTGGTTCAGCAAGGTTTTGAGCGAGACTGCCTGGTTCTGCATGAAATCTCCTTAAATGAATCGATATTGAAATAATCAGCATTCCTGTGACGCTGTTGACTGCGTCAGTCTGGAAATCACGGTATTTTTTGCGGCCAGAATATGGCTCAGCATGACACTTTCGGCCCACTGCGCATCTCGAGCCCTTGCGGCCTCAACGATTTCGTAGTGATGTGCATTGCTTCTGGCTGTTTCCTGCGGCGTAAACTGGCGAAAAGTCCAGATCACCAGCGGCAGCTCCACCAGATTATTCAGAATGGCCACCGCTCTCGGATTGCCCGAAGCTGTAAGCAATGTTTTATGAAACAGATGATTCGCCTGTGTACGCTTCTGAATTGCAGCCTCACCGGCGGTGTTGGAAAATCGCGCAATATCGTCGGCATAAGTCTGGAGTGCGTTCAGTTGTTCGGCGTCAAGCCGGCTGACAGCGCAACCGGTCAGATAGGGTTCCAGACGAGCCCGGATATCAAAAATATGTTCCAGATCAACATGCGACCACTTTGTTACGTGTACCCCCTGATTGGGCACATTTTCCAGCCAGCCCTCTGAGATGAGACGCCGGAAAGCTTCGCGCAGTGGTGTACGGCTAACGCCATATTTTTGCGCGACCGCGATTTCCTTTATCCGGTCTCCCGGACGGTAAACCTGATTGAGTATGTCTGAACGCACACCATGATAGGCAATTTCAGTAGAGGACATGGGTATTGTTTCCGCAGAATGGCGCTAATTACATTCGACATATTGTATACAATGCCTGATTTATATATATATTTTTTGAAAAACATCCAATATTTTGTCATTTTTGTATGCAATTCACGGTTACTTCGAAAGCGATAGAACCCTTCAACTCATGACTTTGACCAAAGTACTGGCAAACACCCCAGGCTTTGAACGACAATCGGTATAGTGATCGAACACTGCTATCCAGGACACATAACAGATGAAACCGACTTTAATCAACATACAGGAACAACTCGAAGCCTTTGCGCGGGAACGCGAATGGAACAACTATCATTCGCCAAAAAATATTGCCATGGCACTGTCTGTGGAAGCCGCAGAGCTACTGGAGATTTTTCAATGGAAAACCGAAGCGGAATCGGCCGCGTTGAGCGAAAAGGATCATGAGGCTGCGCGTCACGAAATTGCAGATGTGTTTCTTTACCTGCTTACTATCAGTCGTGTGCTGAACATCGATATTTTGCAGGCGGCACAGGACAAACTGCTATTGAATGCGCAGAAATATCCCGTCGCAAAAAGCAAAGGCAATGCCCTGAAATATGACGAGTTTGATAATCAACAGTAATTGCGACTCAAAGGTGATCTCGTTCAGCACCGGGCCGCGCAAAAGGACCCATGGGTGATGGCGCCGGACCTATTCGAACCCTGGCTGGAAAAATGGCAAATGGCGCGCGATGGCCAACCATGGACAACACACAGCAGCCACCTGCTACCCGTTCAGTTTGAGGGCGTTGCCGCGGTTCTGAAAATTGCTCAGGATAGCGAGGAGATTCGCGGCGGCCGATTATTGGACTGGTGGAACGGCAACGGGGCGGCCAGATTGTTAGCGAGTGAAGCAAATGCATTTGTGATGGAACGCGCGCAAGGAACCGAATCTCTCATGGACATGGCACTGCATGGCAATGATGATGAAGCCAGCCGGATTGCCTGCCGGACAATTGCCCGCCTGCATACCCACACAAATATTGACAGGCCCGTGCCAGAACTGGTTTCATTGCAAATATGGTTCAGGGAGCTCACAGACATCAACCACGATAGCGCGATTTTGCAGACCTGTGCACGACAGGCAAGAAGGCTGCTGGCAAGGCCACAAGACTCAACAGTGATCCACGGAGATATTCATCACGACAATATTCTTGATTTCGCAGATCGCGGCTGGCTCGCCATCGATCCTAAGGGACTATTTGGCGAGCGTGGATTTGATTATGCAAATCTTATTGTTAATCCCGACTTGCCAACGGTCACCAATCCGCTGCGTTTTGAACGGCAGATTCATATTATTGCAGACGCCGCCCAGTTGAATATTCAACGTCTGCTGGCGTGGGTGCTTGCGTTTGCCGGCTTATCCGCAGTCTGGTTTATGCAGGACGGCAACGAGCAGCAGGCCAAACAGGATCTTGAAGTCGCGCACCTGGCTGCAGGTGCGCTTCAGCTTCATCCTGATTAACGGTAAAGGGCTGCGCCTATTCCAGCGTAAAACCGGCCTGGATAGTCACCTGCCAGTGGCCCACTTTGCCGTCTACCACGTGCCCGCGGGTCTCGGTCACTTTGAACCACTGAATATTGCGCACCGTCTCACTGGCCTTGGCCAATGCATTACTGACTGCTTCTTCGATACTGGCTTTGGAAGAGCCGGTCAGTTCAATATGCTTGTATACATGATCAGTCATGACGTTCTCCTTTTATTGAGATAGGCACAAACCATGTTACCGAGGTTGTGATATTTATGCAATGCGCAACGGCGAGCGACCAGCGGCGGAATCTGTCAATCTGCGGTAAATGTGGTTCCGTAGGTTTGTACTAATTCCCGCTGACTATCATTCACCGTTCTCTTCAGCGCATCCACAAATTCATTGGCAATGAGTGAACGCGGTGCACCATTTGCGCGAATGAGGAGCGTTTTGAGTGTGATATACGGCCGCAATGGCCTTGCGACCAGACCGGGAAATGGCAATGAGGTCATCAAGAATGGCTCCACTAGCGCAATTCCCGCGCCGTAATAGGACATCATAATCCCCGTTAGGGAGAGACTCACCTGCACACTGACCACTGGTGCAACGCCAGCATCTGCCAGGGCACGATCAACAAAGCCCCTGAGTACTGCCTGAGGCAGATAGGTAATGATCGGATAGGGAGCCAGATCCTTCAGATCAATTTCTTCGTATTTCGCAAGCGGATGGGTATCAGGTAACACACAGGCAATAGCAGAATGAACCAGCACTTCTGCTTCCACTGCACGGCTGAGCGATTCAAAATTGTAGGCAACTCCCAATTCCGCCTCGCCTATTGCCACTCGTTCGGCTACCTGCGGCGAGGTGAGAGATTGCAGCGATACCTGAACTGAGGGTTTTGACGCAAGAAACGTTGCCACGGCCTTGGTCAGATATCCATTGGCGATGGGGAACGCAGCGGCAAGGGATAGATTTCCCAACCTCCCTCCTGCCAGGTCCTGTATTTGTCTGTCAACGGCGTCCAGTCGTCCGAAGGCTGCCGCCACATCGGGAAAAAGTGCGCGTGCCTCCGGCGTTGGAACCAGCCTGCCACCGGTGCGTTCAAAAAGCTGGATCTTCATGCGTGCCTCTGCCTGCTTCAACATTTCACTGACCGCAGGCTGGGAGATATGCAGGGATCGCGCGGCAGCTGTCATTGAACCAGTACGCATAATCGCATTAAAGACTTCGAGATGACGGAAGTTGATCATAGTGTAGATTCCGATAGCAAGCAGTAGTCATAAGTATAGGTTATGGCTGCCCGTGAAAAAACGATTTGATAGCTATCCCTGCTGAACACCATAATTGATCCATAACTATTCATATCGCGATTACCAGTATCACAAGCATCATTAGGAGGACAAATGAAATTTTCTGCCTTGCGCAATCTGCTGCGCTTTGTTTCCATGCTCTGCCTGAGCCTGTCGACAATCGCCGGGAACATAACTTATGCAGCAGATGAAAGTTATCCCGACAGACCCGTGAAGATCGTGGTTGGATACGGGCCGGGTGGCACGGGCGACCTGACTATCAGAATCATCGCGCAGAAGCTCACGCAGTCCCTCGGTCAGCCCTTTGTTGTGGAGAACCGGCCGGGCGCGGGTGGAATCGTGGCATCCCAGATGGCGCAGAAGGCCAGGCCTGACGGCTATACCCTGAATTTCATTGCGGCTGGTAATTTTGCAATGACTCCTTCTCTTTTCAAATCATTGCCCTTCGACCCGATCAAGGATTTCGATATGGTATCCCTGATCGGCACCTTTGGATTTGCTCTGATTGTCAATAGTCAGTCGGATATGCATACCCTACACGATGTCATAACTCGGGCAAAATCAAAGCAAAAAGATTTCTTCATTGCTACGGTGTCCGTTGGAAGTGCGCAGTATCTTTCGGCGATGGTGTTCAAGTCAATGGCCGATGTAAATGTCAATATCGTTCCGTATAAATCCTCAGCCGATGTCATTCGGGCTGTCAAAGCAGGTGATGTTGATGCTGCATTCGAGACAATCGCACCTATCGTTCCTCATGTGTCTTCCGGCGATATCCGAGCCGTTGCGGTTACGGAGAAGGAGCGATTCTCCGGATTACCCAAGGTACCCACGCTACGCGAAAGTGGTCTGCCGGATTATGCGGTATCTGCATGGAATGGTCTGGCTGCACCACGAGGAACGCCACCGCAGGTAATCGGAAAGCTGAATACTGCAATCAAGGAGGCCGTGAGCTCGCCAGACACCCAGCAGCAGTTCCGGCAACTGGGAGTGACAGCCAAATCAAACACACCCCAACAAATGGCCGAGCTACTCCGCACCGATACAGACTGGTGGCGAAACGTAATTGAGCAGGCCGGCATTCAGAAACAGTAAACCGACGCAACCATAAATGTGATTCAACATGAAGACTATTTACATACTCGACGCATTTCACGAAGCGGGCGTAGCGCTCGCGAAAAAGCACGCCAGGGTCGTGAGCTGGACGGATCCAGGTGTTTCCAGTTGGCCTGAGCACGCAGATGGCGTAATGGTCAGAATGACGCCCGTTACGTCAGAAGATCTGGCGAAAGCCCGAAACGTCAAGGTTATTTGCAAACAGGGCGTAGGAGTCGACACCATAGATCTGGACGCTGCGAAAAAGCTTGGCATCCCTGTATGCAGAACGCCGGGCGTCAATAGTGAAGCTGTAGCGGAACATGCATTCTCCCTGGCGCTCAGTGTCACACGACGCATTACACGATTTGACCGCATGTTGCGAATGGGTGAAAAAATCGTGCGTCCTGATCACCTGGGCCTGCAAATGGAAGGCAAGATAGTTGGCCTGATCGGTATGGGAAATATTAGCACCCGTGTTGCCCGAAAATGGGTTGGTGCATTCGGCGCGCAAATACTTGCCTTTGACCCCTACGCTGACGCCCAGGCCTGGAAAGACATACCTCATAACCGATGTCAGACATTGAAAGAGGTATTGACGCAAGCCGATATCCTCTCACTGCATTTGCCATTGACCTCAGAGTCCAGACATTTAATCGGTCTACAACAGCTCAGGATGATGAAACCCGATGCGGTCATTATCAATACCTCTCGCGGCGGCATTATTGACGAAAAGGCTTTGTTCGAGGTCATGTCCAACGGACATCTTTATGGCGCAGGACTGGACGTATTCGAACAGGAACCGCCCTCGTCTGAACACCCTCTGCTATCACTGCCCAACGTTGTCGCCACTCCTCATGCAGCTGGCGGCACAAGGGAAACACAGGAAAAAAGTGCGTTACAGGTCGCCCAACAGGTTCTTGACGTACTCAATGGGCTGCCTCCCGCCAATCAGGTCAACTGAATCTGGCAGCCATCACATTTTGGATACAACTCAATACAGGCAAAACAATGAATTTGAACACCACCGATATTTTGAAAAACAACGTAAAAGAGAAACTCAGCCGCAACGAACTTGTATCGTCAATGACGGTGCGCCTTGTGCGGGGCATCGAGATCGCACAAATTGCCAAAACAGCCGGCTTTGATTCCATTTACATCGACATGGAGCACAGCAGTCTGTCTATGGATACAACGGGCCAAATATGTATGGCGGCACTCAGCATTGGTACAGCGCCATTCGTCCGAGTGCCTGCCAAGAGTCCCGAATGGATATCACGCGTTCTGGATGCGGGCGCGCTTGGAATTATTGCACCACACATAACGAGCGCCGAGGAAGCCCGAGAAATTGTGACCTATGCCAAGTTCCAACCGCAAGGAGAACGGTCAGCCGCGGGCGGGCTGCCACATTTGCAATACCGTGCCATTCCCGCTGCTCAATCTTATCCAGCATTGAACGAAGCTACCATGGTTATTGTGCAATTTGAGACGGCGGCAGCGGTTGACAAAGCCGAAGAAATCCTGGCTGTCGACGGCATAGACATGGTGCTTATTGGCACCAATGATCTGACTGCTGATATGGGAATCCCCGGTCAATATGAGAATCCTCTAGTAGAAAAAGCCTTCTCGGACACCATCGCCGCATGCAAGAAAACCGGAAAACACTGCGGTGTGGGCGGTCTATCCTCCCGTCCGGATCTGGTAGAAAAATATGTAAAGATGGGCGCGCGCTATGTCTCTACAGGCACTGACATTGCATTTCTACTTTCTGCGTGCACCGCCAATGCAAAACAGGTGACTGATATTCAGTACATATAACGTATGGCTACTTCTGAGATCATCATGCACGCAACAAAGAAAGCTGACAGGCTCACGATCAACTTACCACCAAATGCCTGCGACTGCCATACCCATATTTTCGAGAAAGAAGCCTTATTCCCATTTGCTTCTGATAGAACGTATACGCCTGGTTTCGCTCCCTTGGACGGCCTGTTATCACATCTGAAACAATGTCATTTGCAAAGAGTGGTGTTGGTACAGGCATCTCCTTATGGTACGGATAACTCCTGCATGTTGGATGTAATGCGAAAAATTCCAGACATGGCAAGAGGCGTGGTCGTAATAGACAAAACCATAACAGATGAACAATTGCAACAGATGCACGAGTGTGGCGTGAGAGGTGCACGGATCAATCTTCAGACGCATGGCATTTTCGATCCCAAGTATGCAGCAGTGGAGCTGAAATGGTTAGCCTCGCGAATCGCACCTTTTGGCTGGCACATCCAGATATTCACCTCGCTACCTGTGTTACAGGCCCTAAAGGGAGTCATCCTGTCGCTACCAACGCCCATTGTAATTGATCACTTTGGACAGGTTCGTGCTGCGGCGGGTGTTGGACAGGCCGGATTGGATGACCTTCTTGAACTGCTGTCAACGGGGAGTGCCTGGGTGAAGCTTTCCGCTGCCCAGCGTATTTCAGATGATCCTACTTATGCCAATGTCGCTCCCATTGTAGCGGCATTTGTACAGGCCAATCCAAATCGACTGCTTTGGGGAAGCGACTGGCCTCACCCGGGGGCCAGACCAGGCATAGCCCGCAACAAGCAGGTCGTCGAACCGTTCAACGATATCAACGACATTTACGCACTCAATAGTCTGGCCTCCTGGATCGACAACAGCGACCTGTTAAAACAAATACTCGCGGACAACCCGAGAGAGCTCTACGGTTTCAGTTCCTGAAACGAATATTAAAACTGTAAGGAGACAACTCATGAAAAAATCTCTAACCGTCATTAGACGTAGAATCTTGATTCGTACTCTTGGCCTGTGTGCATCCCTTGCGCTTATGCCGGTCGCGGGTTACGCGCAAGACACGTCTCAACCACTGCAGATTATCGTACCCTTTGCTCCCGGCGGAAGCAATGACATTGTGGGACGGGCCGTTGCCAATCTGCTCTCTGCACGCATGCACAGAAGTGTCATCATCGACAACAAGCCCGGCGCTGGCGGGACGATTGGATCGGAACGGGCAGCAAGAGCCGCGCCCGACGGTAACACGCTCTTGTTGATATCGTCCACCTTCACAATGAATCCGTCAGTGATGAAACTGACTTATGACCCCGTTGACTCATTTATACCCGTTGCCTTATTGGGTCAGGGACCCAGTGTGATGGCAGTCAATGCCGCGCTGCCCGTTAAATCAATCAAAGAGCTTATTGCCTACACCAAAAAGTACCCCGGGAAAGTCAATTTTGGCTCTTCTGGCGTCGCCAGTTTCCAGCACTTCGCAATTGAATTGTTCAAACTTCGGACAGGTGCCGATATGACAATTGTGCATTACAAGGGCGGCGCACCGGCTCTGGTTGACCTTGCATCGGGCAATGTTCAGGTTGCTCTGGGCAGCCTTATTCAGATGCAGCCATTTATTAATTCCGGTAAGGTCAAAATTCTGGCTGTTGCAGGTCCTGAGCGCGTTGCGCTGATCCCGGATGTACCGACTCTCAAGGAAGAAGGAATTGATGTCGACGCATCCAATTGGTGGGGACTGATGGCGCCGAAAGGAACACCTGAAAAAGTCGTAGAGTCACTGCACGAGAATATTAATGCGGTGCTATCAGATCCAAAGCTCAAGGATAGTCTGGCAAGCGAAGGAGCGCAGATCTCTGCAACCAGTCGCCAGGATTTCACAAAACGGATCACAGATGAAACTGTGCGTTGGGGCGAAGTGGCCCAGCAGACCGGACTCAACAAACCCGCGAAATAAAAAGGAGACACAGTCATGACTTTGCAGGTATCCCCCATTAATAGCATTTTCGGAGCAGAGGTTTCAGGCATTGATTTAACCCGTCCGGTTCCGGAATCAGTCAAGCTCGAACTCAATAAGCTATTTGCAGAATATGCCGTTCTTGTATTTCGGGATCAGCATTTGAGCCCGCCCCAGTTCATCGAGGCAGGAAAGATATTCGGAGAACTGATGGACCAGCAGGTGAAAAAGTTCGTACTTCCAGACTATCCGTTGGTAGGAACCAATTCAACTAAAGATCTTCCGAGAAAAAATGGAAAACTGCAGGTTCGAGGAGAGAACTACCATACCGACCATTCAAACTATCTTTGCCCACCCAAAGCAACCAGCCTGGTTGCGGTTGAAATACCGTCCTATGGCGGTGACACCCAGTTCGTTGACGTTCGCAAAGCGTATGACGACTTGTCGGATAATATGAAATCGAAGATTGCGACACTTCGCTCGAAGCACGTTTATGAAAGTAGCCGAAGCCCGCGCAGCTTTGCCAAACTGTCATCGGAAGAATTGGCTGAAATCCCAAATATCATTCAACCTATAGTCATCAAGCATCCAATCAGTGCACGCCCGGCACTTTATATGAATACCGGGAGAATGGAGGGCATTGAAGGAATGGAGCAGGAAGAAGGTTTCGCGCTGATCAAACAGCTGTACGCACATGCAACACAGTCGAAATACGAATATCGTCACAAATGGCGGGTGGGAGACCTGGTCATTTGGGATAACCGCAGTGTGATGCATCAGGCTAATGCCGATTATGATCCCGAAGAATACCGTTACCTCTACAGGATCATGCTAAAAGGCGAGAAACTGGAACCTGCCTTTGAATAAACCTCAATGCGAGAATGTCAGAAACTGGTCAAATACATCCTCACCCCCCATCTGACCGCCCTTGAGCATCACTTCTATGCCATCTAGCCCGGGCGAATCACTATGCATGGTGCAGACGGTCACACCGGGCGAAAGCACTTCTGCATACGATAAGGCCCAGACGTCGAGCACAGACATTGCCTGGCTTGAGGTATCTCCGCCAGCAATGCCCAGTCGTGCCAGTCTGGTCTTCTGCTCTACCAACTGGTTGATGACAGATTCAATAAATCTGGCCGTACATGCTGCAAACTCGCCCGTATCGATTTGCGAATCGCGGCCATTCTGTTGATCCACATACGCAAGAACATTTATGGCGTTGCCCAGTGAATCACAGATGAATTGACATTGCCGTTGGCGGTATTGCGGATCATTCAACAATGCGCGTGGCTGCAGAGGTACCTTTGTATATCGGTTCGTGGCGGCCACCTGCGCACTTGTGACTGGAGACAGGCTTGCAGCCAGGACAAATGTCGGCCCACTCACAGCGGACCGGGCCGGTCGCTTCTCCGAAAGCATTGCCGTCGTTTTGCAATGACTATTGATCTCGTTCCCATGAGCCGACACTGCCTGCAACACGACGCTCGAGCCGACAACGAGAGCAGTGTTGTAACGTTTAACCAGCCGATGGATTTGTCTTCCAACACTTGCCAGCTGCGCGTTATCTGACACATCGAACAGCAGCGCCTGATCCATCGTCGCATCGTGAAAGCTGCAACTGTCGATGATGCGGTCCACCTTCTCATCCAGCACATCTGTCGGTTGCCAGTATGCCGTGTAGGGCACACTGAATACATCCCGCAATCCCTGTGATTGCAAATGCAATCGCAGGTCGGCTTCATTCATGGGCGTCACCGGATGACACTGCATGGTCGGATGCCGATCTATGCGATAAATTTCACCAGTACCGCCCGCCGTGGCAAACAGATTACCAAAACAGCAATAACGGCCAATTTCGGGCTGTCCGCCAACGATCAACGCGCCTGGCGCACCCACATACTGTCCCAGAATGCGAATGGCCTCGCCCAGGCTACCTGCTTGCGGCGAACTGTCAAAAGTGGAACAGCATTTGTAATGCAGAACCGGCACTGCCATTTCTTGAAAGAAGCGCCCCACCGTGGGCAGTGCCACCTGCATCTGTTGCGCAGACATGGAACGTGCGGTGCCGGCAATGCCAATGGCATCAAGTGCCCCCACGCGTGCCAATTGCTGTTGCGTAGGCACATCCAGAAACAGGATACTGCGCAGGTTAGAACGCGCCGCGACGGCCAGCGTGTCCGTCGCGCCGGTAAAGTCATCTCCATACCAGCCAAACTTCAGCGTCATGACTGCTTTTCGCCAAAAAATGCCAGGGCCGCTTTCAGTTCGGGCATATCACGACTGTATTGTTCCAGCGACACCTGCTGCCGTTGGGCCTCCCACGCCTGCCTCAGGCTGACAACGCCTGCTGCAGCGCCCATGGGATGGGCCAGGATTCCGCCACCGGACATAAACAACAGATCCTGGCTACCAATTGCCTGCCACGTGGCAGGCACCGTTCCCGCCCATTGCCCTGAGGAGAAGACAGGCAGTACACGATCATCAACGGTATCCGACATGGGGGTCAGGCAATCTGTAGCCGCATGTACCACTTCATCATCGGGTTGAGAAAATTTACCCTGAAGTCCGTGAACATGCATATGGTCCACCCCCGCCAGACGCCACATTGCCTGATAAGGCTGAAAGCCCATGCCAAGCAATGGATGCCGGGAGAATGCGCCAAAACCGTTGCGATGGCCATGAATGGCAAGACCCGTGCTGCGGCGCAGGCTTTGAACGGCCGAAAAGCCGCAGTAATTCAGGCTGACCATGGCACATGCCCCTTCTTCGGAAGCGATCAGCTCAGCATGACGCCGCATGGCATCAAGATCATCGCTGATGTTGAATGCCATCATAACTTTCTTACCCGTGCGCTGAGCGTGACTGCGAATCACAGCCATCACAGCCGGAATACGTTCTGCCAGTGGCGCGTGTTCAGGATTCGCGCAAACCTCATCATCCTTGATGAAGTCAACACCAGCATCACACAGCGTCTTTACCAACTCGGCGGTCTGCGCCGCGCTCATGCCAACGTTGGGTTTGATGATAGTGCCCACCATTGCACCCTCGGTCGAGCCGATACTGGCTCGCGTTCCTTCGATGCCCATCACGGGCAGGTCGAACTGCATTCGGAACGAGGAGGGAATTTCCAGAGATTCAAGGCGCAAGCCAGTGACTTCTCCCAGATCATAAAGGTTGCCCGACACTGTGGCCGCAAGCGTAGGAAGATTCACGCCAATATTCGCTATCGGAAATGTGATATCGATGTGCGCCCGACGTGATCGTCCGCGCATATTGCGCTTTTCCAGCCAGGCATTCGGCAGACTGGGGTTGTCAGCCGATGGCAACTCGGTGATCTTTGTTACCGTTGCTCGTGCGCGCTGCCTTAACTCGTCGGTCTCCCCTGCCACGCGCGTGAACGTTCCGCAAGACTGCTCGCCCGCCATGATCTCAGCGACCTTCGCCGGTTCAAAGGGAGTCTCGATCAGGTATCGCGCACGTATCTCATTGCCGGTCATAGTGACTCCAGATCCGGAAAGGGTCTGACCGGATCCTTGCCATCCCAGTTTTCCGAGCTCTTGCGAATCAGATCGAACAGGCGTCCCTTGGGACCGGCCACTTCGGATAGCTCAATCACTGTTCCCGGGTGATATTCAGTATCAAAGTAAACGAATCTGCCCTGCTCTCCGACTTCGCCACTCATCTTTTGCCGGAAGCCCTGTGCCAGCAGTCTTTCAAGATCCGCGTCGTACTGCTGCGTCCAGTACGCCACATGCTGCAGGCCCGTGCGACCGGCCTGTCTGAAATCACGATACATGGAGGGGACATCGTTACGCGTCTGTATGAGTTCCACCTGCACAAAACCGGAGTTGGCCAGTGCGACCGAGTTGTGTGGTTCATAGGTTGTGCCATCGTACTGATAATTGCGGATCGGAACACGCGGGTTGTAATACCAGGGCCCCACCCCCAGCGTGCTGCTCCAGTAGGCCATTGCCTCTTCAATGTCGTCGACGACGTAACCCAGTTGGCGTATTTCGCCAAAGAAATTGCTCATGTGATATTCCAGATTTTTGGTAAAAACAGGGCCTGGCTGACCGTGAGAATCATCGGTCAGCTGACTTAAATTATTTGATGAATCCGGTTGAGATCCAGGGGACGAAGGTCACGATCATCAATCCGATAAAAAGGGCGATCACGTATCCCCAGATATGACGCATCCCTTCCGAGGGAGCCACTTTACTGATGGCACACGCGCCGTAATAACCGACGCCAAAGGGCGGTGCAAACAGCCCGATACCCATCGCAAAAATCACAACAATGGAATAGTGAACGTCATTGATATTCAGGGCACGGGCTACCGGAAACAGCAACGGACCGAAAAGCACAATGGCCGGAATGCCTTCCAGGATGCTACCCAGAATGATGAATGCAATAACTGAAATAATCAGAAAACCGTAGCCGCCTCCAGGCACACCGGCCATAAGCGCAGCGAGATCACTCGAGAACCCAGACTGTGTCAACGCCCAGGCCATGGCCGTCGCACATCCGATAATCAGCATGATGGCGCCTGACAGCGTCGCCGTTTCCACCAAAATGGGGGTAATCCGTTTCCAGTCGAATTGCCGGTAAACACAAAGTCCAAGAATGATCGAATACACCACGCCAATAGTGGAAACTTCAGTTGCCGTTGCCACGCCTTCGACAACGGCAGCACGTATGACAAATGGCAATGAAATGGCGGGAAGCGCGATCAGAAAAAAACGAAAAATATCACGTCTGGCAACTTGAGGAACCTGGCTCAGATCTTCCTTGCGATAGCGCCATCCCACTACAACACAAAGACAGAGTCCGAGAACAACGGCAGGCAGGATGCCTCCGGTGAACAGCGCGGCAATGGATACGCCGGTAACCGAACCAATGGTGATCAGCACGATGGAAGGAGGAATGGTTTCAGTCTGGGCGCCGGTTGCTGACAGCAGTGCAACAAGCTCACCTTTGTGCGCGCCGCGCTTTTCCATCTCGGGAAAAAGCACAGGTGTAATAGCCGCCATATCGGCAATTTTCGATCCTGATATGCCCGACACCAGATACATGGCACCGATCAGAACGTAGGAGAGGCCACCTCTTACCCGCCCCAGACAACTTGCCAGAAATCGAATCATGGCGCGGGCCATGCCGGTCATTTCTATCAACGCCCCCAGGAAAATGAAGAGAGGCACGGCCAGCAGAATCAGATGTGACATCCCTTCGTTCAGCCGCCCTACCATGACCACTATCGGCGTTTGTGTTGTGAGCGTCAGATAGCCAAACGTGGCCAGTGCAAAAGAAAACGCAATCGGTACGCCGGTAAACACGTTACCAGCAACGACCAGTACAAAGAAAATGACCAGATTGAATTTGCCAAGCCCCATCAATAAAGGCTGAGCCAGCCAGAACGCAGCCAGCAGGACCAGTGTTACGCCAAGACTCATGAAGAAATGTTTTCTCTCTGAAGTCAGCGCGACCTGCAGCAACGATGTGAGTATCATAAGTGCAATACCCGCGGGCAATGCGCTGGCATGCCATGCATTACTGATTTCAAGAGCAGGCGTGACGATGTACGATTCTTCCATCGCATACTCGATGGCCGGATACATGAACAGCACCAGAAACGCAAGTGACGCGGATAAAGCAAAGCCTTCCAGCAGTCTGCGTCTTTCCGGAGAAACACGGTCAATAAACGCGGTCATGCGCATATGCTGTCCGCGCCGTAGCGCGATGACTGCACCCAGCATGGAAAGCCACAAGAACAGAATCGAAGCCAGTTCGTCGGTCCACACTAATGGCACATGCAATACATATCTGGCCACCACGCCGGAAAACAGAATCACAATTTCCAGAAGAATCAGGGCGACAGCCGCCAGTTCAACGGTTCGCGCCAGAATCTGGTCCAGTACCTGCAGGGGCGTGTTGCGCTCAACTGTGGCGGATGCAGCAGACATGGATGGTGTCCCCAACGGTTTGGACATCAGAGCAGAGTCCATGACACTAAACCAGTTTGCCGACTGAGGCTTCAAGCGCAGACCAGGCCTCATCACCAAACCGGCCTTTCCACTCTTTATAAAAGCCTGCTTTACGCAATGCCTCGCGGAATGAATCCGAGGCAGGCGTATTGATTGTCAGGCCTTTTGATTTCAAATCAGAGACCACAGACTCGTTCAGTTTTTTGATATCTTCCCGCTGGCGCATACCGGCGCCGTTAATGCCATCGGCAACAATCGTCTTGAGATCGTCGGGCAGTTTATCCCAGGCCGCACCATTGGCGATAAACCAGAAACCATCCCAGATGTGATTGGTGAGTGAGCAATATTTCTGGACTTCATACAGTTTTGCCACCTGAATAATCGGCAAGGGATTTTCCTGGGCATCCACGATTTTCGTTTGCAGCGAAGAGTAGACTTCGCTGAACTGAAGACTGGTAGGCGACGCACCCAGACCCTTGAACATGGAAATGGACAGCGGGCTGACAGGAACACGAATTTTCAGATCAGCCAGATCCGAGGCCTGTTCAATAGGCGCCTTGCTGCTGGTCATTTGACGAAAACCGTTGTCCCACATTTTGTCGAACGCATATAGACGAATCTTGCGGATCGCGGCTCGCACATGGGCACCCAGATCGCCATCCATCGCTTTCCAGACCTGAGAATAATCGCTGAATGCAAAGCCCAACGCATTGATGGCGGCAACCGGCACCAGCGTTGCAATCACAAGTGACGAGGGAGTGAAAAACTGAATACCACCAGATCTGACCTGCGACAGCATGTCGGTATCCCCACCCAGTTGGTTATTGGGGAAAATGGCAATGTCCACACGACCACCGGATTTTTCCCGGATTTCATCAGCGGCTTCTTTGGCTCGAATATTCAGCGGATGGGACAGTGGCAGGTTGTTTCCATATTTATAAGAAAACTCGGCGGCACGAGCAAACTGGGGCAATCCACCCATCAAACCCGCCAGCGGCACGGCAGAGAAAGAGCGCAGGATGCTGCGGCGGGAATATTTCTGCATTGAAGTCTCCATATTTCAAATGATGTTTTTTGATTATTTTTGCTACCGAGATCAAACGATATAGTGATAAGATGACAGCGTCAATGCAGAAAAATGATGGTTTTTGATGTGATTAGATATCCGCAAGAGAAGATGAACAAAGCCAATATGACAGACATTGCCAGGCTGGCAGGGGTATCGACAGCCACGGTCGATCGCGTACTCAACCATCGTCCCGGTGTGCGTGAAGCAACAGTACAACGGGTCTTGAAAGTGGCGGCTGAGCTGGCCTATCTGCCTGAAAGCGATCTGTATGCGGCCCTTACTCCCAGCGCCATGCGTATTTCATTTGTGCTTCCCAAGGGCACTAACCGCTTTATATCCATGCTGGGCGATACGATCACCTATTCCCAGCCAAGCTGGGCCCCCTACAACGTCAAATGCCGCGTGGAATATATCGAGGGCTTCAATCCAGAGGTGCTGGCAGCGAGCCTGAAGCGCCAGGCAGAGCGCGCCGATGCCATTGCCTGCATGGCCATTGAACATCCGTTGGTTCGCGATGCCGTCGAGTATCTGATCGACAAAGGCAAACACGTTATTACATTGATTACCGATATTTCCAATACGCGCCGCGCGGCTTACATTGGCCTGGATAATCGCGCAGCGGGACGCACCGCCGCCTATCTGATTGCGCGCTTTATCGGTTCACGACCTGCCCGGGTCGCAATGATTGCAGGCAGCCTGAGCTACCGCGCGCATGAAGAGCGCGAGATGGGGTTTCTGTATATGTTCAAGGAATTGTTCCCCACCATGGAAGTATTAGGTTTGCGCGAAGGCCTGGATAATGCGGAAGAAAATTACAGACTGACTCGACAGCTGCTGAAGCAGTCGCCTGATCTGGCCGGCATATACAATATTGGCGGCGCATCTGACGGTGTTGCGCGCGCCCTGAAGGTAGCGGGTCTGGAACACAAAGTCGTTTTTATCGGACATGGGCTGACACCCGATACCCGCGCATTACTGATTGATGGCACCATGGATGCTGTCATCACCCAGAATCCACAGTCTTCAACCATGAATTGCATTCGTATTTTTGCAAACCTGCGCGACCGGCGTCCAGTGATGACAGGTATCGATCCTGTGCAGAGCCAGATTATCTTTCGCGAAAATCTGCCCTGACAACGCGGCGGGCCTGTCGGTAGCAGGCCACACAATCACAATTGTTATACAGCGGGCAACGTCACCAGTGGCTGGGCCGACGATTCGGGCACAGGAGTGCGTGCCACATTCATGACCATGGAAAGCAGCGAGTAATAGCCATTGATGCCAACCAGATCCATCACACCCTGCTCGCCGAAAAGCTGCAATGCGCGATCATAGGTTGCATCGGAGACGGATTGATTGCGAAAGAGCTCTGTGGAAAAGGCATAAAGCGCAGCTTCATCGTCCGGCAAACCGGCCGGTACTCTGCCCTCACGAATGGCTTCTATCGTCGCCTCGGCTACACCTTCACGCAGGGCTATCGGCGCATGGATTGCCCACTCTACCTGCTGCGACCATTGCCTTGCGGTGATCAGAATTGCCAATTCTGAAAGTCGCTGTCCTAAAGCGCTGCGATAACGCAGGTACTCTCCCATACGGCTTGCGTGCGCCATCAGTTCAGGACTGCGCATCAACGGAACGAACGGCGACAGCAGACCGCCACGCGGTCCGCTGATAATTTCTTCAGCATACTGTTTTTGATCGTTGCCCCAGGTTTCTGGAGCAAGAGGTGGAAAGCGGTCGGAAAAGGCGTTCATTTTCTGCAACTAAAGTTCAAAGGATTGGAGAAGTCACGACTATACCAATTCCTTTGGGATTGCCGGGCTGCATTATGCCATCCGGCATAATTTGGCTGCCCATTTGCAGTAAAGACTATGCGTTGTCATCAGGTCTTCAGATTGGCCTTGAAAAATTCCAGCGTACGCGACCATGCCAGTTTGGCGGCGGCTTCGTCGTAGCGCGGCGTCGTGTCGTTATGAAAGCCGTGATTGACGCCATCATACATATGCATTTCATATTTCTTATTATTCGCCTTGAGTGCCGCCTCGTAGTCGGGCCACCCGGCATTGATGCGCTCATCCAGACCAGCGTAATGGATCAGCAGTGGCGCACGGATTTTGCTTACATCTGCCGCCGCAGGCTGGCCGCCATAGAAAGGAACGGCGGCAGCCAGATCAGGCAAGCGTACAGCCAGTGTATTGGCAACACCGCCTCCGTAGCAGAAGCCCACCGCGCCGATGTGACCATTCACCGCATCATGTCCCTGCAGGAACGTGGCCGCAGCAACCATGTCTTCCGTGCGTTTGGCAGGATCGAGTTTGGCAAACATTTCCCGTGCCTTGTCTTCGTCTCCTGGGTAGCCTCCTGCCGGAGTTAAGGCATCGGGAGCGAACGCCACATAGCCTTCCACCGCCAGACGCCTTGCGACATCTTCAATGTACGGGTTCAGTCCGCGATTTTCGTGGATGACCACCACACCGGGAAGCTTTCCTTGCGCATCCGCTGGTTGCGCCAGATACCCTTTCATGGTGCCATTGCCCTGTCGCGATG
>JBEBTQ010000004.1:0-25219 GCA_040393685.1 Advenella kashmirensis
ATCAAGGACGCGGCCAATATTGTCGCTCTGGACCACGGCAGCGTTGTCGGTTCCGGACCGCATTCCCACCTGATGCAGACCTGTCCCTTGTATCGGAATATGTGGCTGGCTCAGGCGTCGCAGCAACACGATAGCGAAAAACAGACCGGGCCTGTCAGCCAGTCAGGAGAAAAAACGCATGCCTGAATTTGTACGTGCCTGTCGGCGTGTGATCCAGGCCAGTGGCCATTCTCCCGCAAAAATTTATCTCGGACTGTTCCTGCGTGTGGTGGAGCGTGCCTTTTCCATTGCACCGTATTTTCTTGCCTGGTATTGGCTGCTTGGCATGCCGCCTTTTGCTGCGACACAACCGCAGTCCTATTCCTGGGTCGAACCCGCGCTGGTACTGATTGTCCTTTTGCTGGGACAAATGGCGTTTTCCTACTTCAGCCAAATGAACAGTTTTCTGGGCAGCTATGACCTGACGCTGTCGTATCGCGAGCGACTGATCAATCATTTGCGACAGTTGCCACTGAACGTGTTTGGGCGTCAGCGCGTTGGTCAGCTATCGTCGGTCATAACCGATGATGTCAAGCGACTCGAAGATGTGTTCACCCATCTGACCGCTGAATTGCTGGCGGCCGTATCGGTTCCCGTGCTGTTTGCAGCAGGCCTGTTCTGGGTTGACTGGCGCCTGGCCCTGGCATTATTGATTACCTGGCCTCTGGCGCTGCTTGCTTTGAATGCTGCCAACCGGATGTTTCTGAAACTTGGTCGGGAGAAGCAGGTCGCGGTGCAGGAAACCAGTGGCCTGATCGTTGAACTGATAGCCGGCCTGAGGACACTGAAATTGTTCGGCCGCGTGCAGGAATGGGTAGACCGGCTGGACCAGCGGTTTGCACAGATTCGACAAATCAGTATGGGCGCAGAGGCCTGGGGCGGCGGATCGGTGCAGGCCTATCGCTTCGTTCTGGAACTGGGTCTGCTGCTATTGTTGCTGACAGCGGGCTGGCTGACTACCAGCAACGATCTGTCGCCGGCCTCATGGCTGCTGTTCGTGCTGGTGTCCTACAAAGTCCTGGATCCTCTGCTTGATGCAGCTGCCCATCTGGTTGAATTGCGCGCAATGCTCCAGGGTGAAGCGCGATTGCAGCGCTTGCTGGATACGCCGGTACTCAGAGAAGGAGAGCGTACCGATACGCCGCGAGACTTCAGCGTGGCTTATCGACACGTGAGCTTCGCCTACAACAACAAGCCGGTTTTACAGGACATTGACTTTGATGTGCCCCAGGGCACTGTTACGGCCATTGTGGGTCCTTCGGGGGCGGGTAAGAGCAGTCTGCTGCATTTGCTGGCGCGTTTCGATGATCCGCAAGCGGGCACCATTTATCTGGGCGACACGGATTTGCGTGCCTGGCGCAGTGACAGCCTTTATCAGTATTTGGCTTTTGTGTTCCAGGACGTGCAACTCTTTGAGGGCAGCATCCTGGAGAATGTTCGCATCGGGCGCGAGGGCGCAAGTGATGAGGAAGTGATGGATGCGTGCCGTAAGGCTGGGTGTGATTCGTTTGTGCAACACCTTGCGCTAGGCTACGCAACGCGCATTGGCGAAAACGGCCAGCAATTGTCAGGAGGAGAGCGCCAGCGCCTTTCAATTGCACGCGTAATCCTCAGGAATGCGCCGGTGCTGTTGCTTGATGAGGCCACCGCTTCGGTCGACTCGCAGTCGCAGCACCTCATTGAGCAGGCGCTGGCGCTTCTGGCCAAAGACAGAACGGTACTGATGGTGGCGCATCGTCTGAATGCCGTTCGCCATGCCGATCAGATACTCGTACTTGACCAGGGACGTGTGCGCGAGAAGGGTACACATCAGCAATTACTGGCGCAGGGTGGGCTGTATGCAGAGCTTTGGCGCAGACAGGAGGTGGCAATGCACGATGAGGGCGACAATGACACCAGTCAATGACGTTCTCAATCCGTGGCGCGATCCCGATCCGGTATTCAGTCCTGCCCGGGCTGCCAGTGACTTCCTGGGCGAGCGCGAACTCCTCTTGCTTTGTGCGCCGCTTTCTGTTGCACCGACTGTACCGCGAGGCTGGCTGGATGCAGGCGAGCGTATCCGCGGTGAGGCGTATCGATTTGCTGCCGATGGCCAGCGCCATTTGCTTGCACACGGCCTGAAGCGATGGGCTATCAGCAATCTGTTGAACGTGTCGCCGCGGGATCTGATATTTTCACAGAATCACCTGGGCAAGCCGGTGCTGCATGACGCCGCGGTGCACTTCAGTCTGAGCCACAGCGCCGACTGGGTTGCAGTGGCGCTGTATCGAGAGGCTCCGCTAGGTGTCGACGTAGAGGCAGGGCGCAGTGCGATGCAGAATCCCGCAACATGGCCTGATATTACGCACCCGGACGAGCCTGTTCCCGAAGATACCGGCGCTTTTCTGACTACGTGGACATTGAAGGAAGCCATCAGCAAGTGCAGTGGAGAAGGGCTGACGATGGATTTCCGCGGATTGAGCCTGCGCGCATCGGGCGATCAAAGCGAGATCTACCGGGCCACAGATGGAAAACGGCATTGGCATGCCGGACACGAACAGCTGGATTCCAATACCCATCTGGCCTATGCCAGTATGGTGCCGTGGAAACGGGTCAGGCGGCGGCTGGTTTTGTCATTTGGACGCGGGGACGAGCGTAGCGACTGACTCAGCTCAGGGCGAATCGCCTGGCTTCACTGGGCAATACGCCAAATTGCTTGCGAAATGCCGTGCTGAAATGACTGAAGTTGCTGTATCCGAGCTGGATGGCCGTTTCTGTCACGCTATATTGCAGCAGCAGTCTGCGTGCGTGTTCCATGCGTTCGCGCTGAAACAGGGCGTATACGCTTACACCGAACAGATTTTTGAAGCCTCGTTTGAGCTTTAGCTGATTCAGTCCGGTTTCCCGGGCCAGCTGGTCCATGGAGGGCGGATTGCTCAGATCAGCCAACAGCCGTTCGCGGGCGGCGAGCAAATGCCTGCGTTCACGGGGCGCGACTCCTGAACTGACGGCTTCGGGCTGCAATGATTTGAGCTGCCACGCCAGAAACTCCAGCGCTGCAGCATGAACCAGCAAGGGGGACGTATTGTCTTCTGCCAGAAGCCGCCCCAGCCGGTCTGTTGCGTCGCGGATTCGCAGATTGCTGGCACTGCGCAGCAGGCAGAAGTCGCTTGCGCAACCCTGATAAAGTGCTTCGGATTCTTCCCCCGCCAGTTCACACAGCAACTGTGGCGTAATGCGCAATTCGATATTGCACCAGCCGGCGCTGCAACCGATCTGATATCGTTTTCCTGGCGTGAAGGTTGCCAGAACATCGTCACTGTCAAGTTCGAAGCTGCGGCCTTCACACGTTATGTTGGTCTTTCCCCGCAGAAGACAATTGAAATGAACCCGGGCATCGGCATCGTCTTCGGTGACTGCATCCATATGCTGTCCCGACTCGAACTGCACAAGCGAGACGGCCAGCCCAGGCTGCAAATCCAGTGTTTTGACAGCGGAACCTGTTGCCGCCAGCTGATGGTTATCGAAAAACTCTGTTGAGTTCACTACCTGCATATTCTTACCTCAAATCTGCATGAACGCTGTGTCCGCATAAGGGGCGTCTGCCTATAGCGAGGGTCCCATCCGTGAAGGATACGGTCTGTGTGCCAATTCCATTCTTACCATATAACCAGGAGTAGGAATGCGAGTAGGGCCGATGAAAGTATAATGATAATCATTCCTATTAGCAATGAGAATAGCCATTCATTCAGAAGATCACTTGATGTTCCCCCTCACAGACTTGCCATCTGGAAGTAGGTTGTTACAAATAATTCGCTTGTGGGGAGTGCCGATCCTTTTGGGGTGGTACGGAAAAAGCAGGGCATTTACTCTTTGAAAATTCTCTTCATGGGTTCTACTTCAATGAAAAAATTGTCTTTCCCATATCGACGACCCATCAACGGTCGTCTGCTCTTTGCCCTGGCCGTTGGCGGCTTGTATACCCTTCCTGTCTGGCAGACCCAGGCGTTCGCACAGCAGGCTGCTGCCGATGCGCAGCAGTCATCCGTATTGCCCTCCATTTATGCGACCTCTGCGGCAGACGACGAACAGAATCTGTTTACGACACCGGCCAGTACGACGGTGGTAAACGCAAAAACGCTGCAGGATCAGCACCTGGACACGCTGGGGGAGATCGCGCATCGCCAGCCCAATATGCACCTGACCAGTTATACCCATGCCAACCCGATTATCACGATCCGGGGATTGGGTATTCATGCCGATGAAGCCGACAGTACGAATATTCCGGTGGTGCTCGATGGTGTGCCGGTGTCGAGCCTCTCGGTTGGCCAGTTGTTCGATCTGGATCAGGTAGAGGTTCTGCGCGGGCCTCAGATACTGGAGGGGCCCAATGGACTCGGCGGCCTGATTCGTCTGCGTTCCCGCGATCCGGGCGAGACATCGGGAGGTAACGTAGCTCTGGAGTATGGAAGCCATAACCGCAGGCGCGCAACCGTCAGTGGCGACCTGCGATTGAGCGGAAGCACAGGTCTGCGTATCGCATTGGGTGCGGAAAAGTCCGATGGTGAAACGAAGAACACGACACTGGATCGGGACGACACGGCAGGCTGGAACAGTAACCAGGCCAAGCTCAAACTTCTGCATAAAGACGACGCGGGCGGCGAATGGCGCCTGGGGCTGTATCACATGAATTCGCGCGGCGGCAATGACTATTTTGCGCCTAAAGACTTAAGTCGCGAGCACGAATCAAATGCGACCGACGAAGGTACGGACAATACCAAATACACGCTGGTGTCAGGCAGCTACCAGCGGCTGTTCGCCTCGGGCACACGATTGTCTGTGTCTCTGGGCGCAAGCCGGTCCGAGTGGGACTACTGGCTGCCTGAATCCATGTTCAATGCGCGTAATGGCTTCAATATGGTGACCCGTGAGCTCAGTGCAGATGCACGCCTGAGCGGCAAAAAAGAGGCGATTGACTGGACTGTCGGCTTGTTCGCACAGCAGACACGACGTGACGCACCGTATCTTTATGACGTGGCACCGTATTACACCAGTGATACCAATGCAGAACGCAAGGGCACGACAACCGCCTTGTTCGGACAGGTCGGATGGACGTTTGCCCCCGGCTGGCGGGTGGCGGCAGGGCTGCGAATACAGCATGATCGTCAGCGCATGGACTGGCGCAGCGACCAGAGCGGTTATATCGACTCTGACGGTGATGGCATGCCGGACATGCCTTTCAGCACGACCGAAACCATTGAAAACGCCAGTGTTAACAAGACGGCCTGGTTACCCAGTCTGACGCTGGAGTATCGGCCGAATGATCGTCATTTTGCCTGGGTCAGGCTGACCCGCGGGTACGAAGCGCCCGGCTTTAACACATTTGCCACGATGAGTGAACAGGCCGGTCAGCCCTATCTTCCAACGCTGGCTAATTACATTGAAGTGGGTTATCGCCTGCGTGGGCAGGATGACAGATGGGAACTGGGAGCCACAGCCTTCAGTACCGTCATGCATGACCAGCAGGTGGTGGGTTCGGTCAATGGTCAGAACATGACAAGCAACGCCGCGCGGGCGCACAGTCGCGGTGTCGAGATCACAGGCAGGTGGCGGCCTATGCAGACACTGGAGCTGAATGCCTTTGCCGGCTTTGTGAATGCCAAATGGGACGATTTCGTGCGTGACGGAGAGGACTATGCGGGCAGAAGCTTCAGCATGACGCCAAAACAGAGTTATGGCGTGGGCCTGTCATGGCAGCCGCACCCGCAATGGGATCTGGGTGTCAACGTCGTGCGTCATGGCAGGACAACCCTTGCCCCGAATAGTGAAATCGCGAATAAGCCTTACACACTGGTCGATGCCCATGTGACCTATACCAACGGCCGCTTCAGTATCGGCGTGTACGGACAGAACCTGGGTAATGCCCATTACGCTACCCGGGCATTGTCGCAGGATCTGCTGGTGGCGGGCGCTTCCCGTAATATAGGCGTGCGCATGAGCATGAATTTCTGAGGTCACAATGACGACGCAAACCGCTACGACCCCGCTGACGAGTCCTTCGCTTTCCGGGGAATACCTGGCCATTGCCCTGATGTATTTTGCGCAGGGTGTGCCCATTGGCCTGGCATTCAATGCGCTGGGTGCCATGATTCGGCACGGCGGACATAGCGTAGCGGCTGTCGGGCTGACGGGCCTGGCCTTTCTGCCCTGGGCGCTGAAATTCCTGTGGGCGGGCCCTGTCGAAAACGCCTGCTCGCGCTGGGGACTGCCCCGGTTCCTGTGGATGACGCAAGCCATGATCGTATTGACATGTCTGATCATGATCCCATTCCCGCCTCCGACCGCGTTGTATGCCGTCATTGCACTGATCGTATTTCTCAATCTGTTGTGCGCAACGCAGGATATTGTCACCAATTCCTATGCGGTTCTGCGATTCCAGGGACGTCGCGCCGGCACGGCCAACGCCATACAGATTGCCGGATTCATCGGCGGCATGCTGATCGGCGGGGGAGGGCTGCTTCAGGTTTATTCGGCTCTGGGGTGGCCGGTGACCATGCTGATTCTGGCGCTGCTAATGTCCGTCGTGTACATACCGCTTTTGCTGATTCCGGGGTGGCGCGAGGCGGCACGTGCAACGAAGGCAACTACGTCACGCGTGCGATTGCGCGATCTTGCCAGACATCGCGATCTGGGCTGGGCGCTGCTGCTTGCCCTGAGTTTCAAATTTGCCGGAACAGCGGTCTCTACGCTCGCCCAGCCCTGGCTGCTGGACAAGGGTTTTAATCTTGAAGAGATTGGCCGATTGCAAATGAGTAATCTGGTCTTTGTGGCTATTGGCGGGGCCTGCATTGGCATACCTCTGCTGCGCCGTTTCGGTAACCGTCAGGCAGTGCTGCTTGGCATGATACTGTCGGGCCTGCTGATGGGAACCGCCTGGGCGTTGCACTACACCGGTTCGTTTTCTGCGATGACCTTATACGCTGCGTTCGCGTTCCAATCGCTGTTTGAGGGCGCCATGTTTGTGACGGTGTGGGCGCTGTTCATGAACTGGTCATCAAAAGACCGTCCGGGGACTGACTTTACCGTGATGCAGTGCTGCGAAGGATTTGGCAATGCGATTGCGGCAGGCATGATCGGCGGATTGGGTCAGGCATACGGGTATGGGGATGCTTTTGCCATCGCCTGGGCCAGCGCAGCTGGTGTACTTTTGATAACCCTGGTCTGCCTGCCACGATTGCAGATTGCGGAGAAATAAAATGACTGACCGCAAATTGACCATGCATTGAGCGATCAGACCGGGAAATTTTGCCGGTCAGCCCGCGCTTGCTTTATGATGGCGGGGTCACTCAATCATCGTTATTTCAGCAGGAAAATCATGTCATCTCAGAACCGTCTGGATTTTGTCCGTTTCGCCACCCAGCAAGGGGTCTTGCGTTTCGGGCAATTCAAGGTAAAGTCGGGTCGCCTCAGCCCCTATTTTTTCAATGCCGGCCTTTTCAACTCAGGAAAATCCGTGGGTGAGCTTGGTCGCTTCTACGCGCAGGCGCTGCTGGATTCCGGTCTGGATTTCGATATGCTTTTCGGACCTGCCTACAAGGGAATTCCGCTGGCTGCCGCTACCGCAATTGCGCTCGCCGATCGCAAGGAAGGGGCCCGGGACGTACCTTTCGCGTTCAATCGAAAAGAAGCCAAGGCCCATGGTGAGGGCGGCACGCTGGTAGGTGCACCATTAGAGGGGCGGGTGGTGATTATTGATGATGTGATTACCGCAGGAACCTCTGTGCGAGAGTCTGTGGACATCATTCTAGCCGCAGGTGCAACGCCTGCTGCCGTACTGATTGCCATGGATCGCATGGAACGCGCCGGGGCCGATGATGCCTTGTCTGCCCATTCAGCGGTTCAGGATGTTCAGCAGAAATACGGCATGCCCGTGATCAGCATTGCGTCACTGAATGACATCATGCAGCTGTTGAATGAAGATAGCAGTTTTGCCGAGCATCAGTCTTCTGTTGCGGCGTATCGCGAGAAGTATGGCGTTCAGGATTGAATGGCCAATCCTTGATCACTGAACCATTGGGCGTTGAATCTTAGGCCGATATTTCGCAGTCTATTGGCTGACCCATTCAGGTGCAGTCCCAATTCAATTGCAGCCCGTTTTCCGGGCTGCTTTTTCTTCCGCGGGCTGCTTTTTCTTACGAACTATCCGCCCAGTTTCTCTTTCAGCAGCTGGTTGACCTGAGCAGGGTTAACCTTGCCCTTGCCGGCCTTCATGACCTGTCCAACCAGAGAGTTGAACGCTTTCTGCTTGCCGGCACGGTATTCTTCCACAATGGCCGGGTGCGCAGCCAGAACCTCGTCGATCAGGGCACTGATGGCGCCCGTGTCGCTGACCTGTTTGAGTCCGCGCGCCTCGATAATGGCGTCCACGTTACTGTCATGTTCACCAGCCCACATGGCAGCAAACACTTCCCGTCCGGTTTTGTTCGACAGCGTGCCATCGGCAATGCGCTGAATCAATGCAGCCAAGCCTTGCGGTGAAACCGGGCTGTCAGCGATATCGCGTTCTTCCCGGTTTAGTGATGCTGCCAGTTCGCCCATGATCCAGTTGGAAGCCAGCTTGGCCTGAGCAGGTGTCAGATTCGCCATAGTGGCATCGAAAAAGTCAGAGACCCCACGGGTAAGGGTGAGCTGCGATGCGTCGTAAGCAGGCAGTCCGAGTTCGGTTTCGTAGCGTTCGCGGCGCTCTGCCGGCAATTGCGGCATGTCGGCACGAACCTTTTCAATCCAGTCATTACTGATGATCAGCGGTGGCAGATCGGGATCAGGGAAGTAGCGGTAATCGTGAGCGTCTTCCTTGGTACGCATGCTGCGAGTTTCATCGTTCACATCGTCGTACAGACGGGTTTCCTGAATAATGGTACCGCCGTCTTCCAGCACTTCAATCTGGCGGCGGGCTTCAAACAGAATGGCGCGTTCCAGGAAACGGAAGGAGTTGACGTTCTTGATCTCGGTGCGGGTGCCGAATTCTTTCTGGCCGACCGGGCGAACAGAGACGTTGGCATCGCAGCGGAATGAGCCTTCCTGCATGTTGCCGTCACAAATGCCCAGCCAGACCACCAGTCCGTGCAGGGCTCTGGCATATTCCACGGCTTCAGCGGCAGAACGCATTTCCGGTTCGGAGACGATCTCAAGCAGCGGCGTGCCGGTACGATTCAGGTCGATGCCGGTAGCGGGCTCGCCTTGCGGGCCCTTGAAACTGTCGTGCAGTGATTTGCCTGCGTCCTCTTCCAGATGGGCACGCGTCAGGTTGACGGTTTTTTCCTGATCGCCAACAAAAAAGCGAATTTTTCCGCCAACAACGACCGGGATTTCAAACTGTGTGATCTGGTAGTTTTTGGGAAGATCAGGATAGAAGTAATTTTTACGGGCAAAGATGGAGCGGGGTGAGACCGTCCCACCCACGGCCAAGCCAAAGCGAATGGCACGATCTACGGCGCCGCGGTTCATCACCGGCAGGCTGCCCGGCAGTGCCAGGTCAATGCAGTTGGCCTGCGTATTTGGGGCAGCACCAAACGCGGTGCTGCTGCCCGAAAAGATTTTGGATTGGGTAGACAACTGGGTATGGGTTTCCAGTCCGATAACGATTTCCCACTTCATGATTGAATATCCGGTGTACGTGTGTGCCAGTCGGTGTGCTGCTGGAAGCAATCGGCGACCGCCAGCAGACGGCCTTCGTCAAAATAATTGCCAATGAGATGCAGGCCAATCGGACGGGTGCCGTTATTGCCGAAGCCGCAAGGTACAGACATGGCGGGCAGGCCGGCCAGGCTGACACCCAGTGTATAGATATCGGCCAGATAGTCGGACGTGGGGTCGTCGTTATTGTCACCGATATTCTTGGCGACGCCAGGGGTGACTGGTCCGACGATGAGGTCACACTGCTCGCGCAATGCTTTCTGGAAATCATCGACAATCAGGCGGCGAATGCGCTGAGCCTGCAGATAATAGGCATCGTAATAGCCCTGAGACAGCACATAAGAGCCGATCAGAATGCGTCGCTGCACCTCGGCGCCAAAACCTTCGGCGCGTGAACGGCTGATCATTTCGTCGATATTGCTGTAGGCTGCCGCACGATGTCCGTAGCGTACCCCGTCATAGCGCGACAGGTTGCTGGACGCTTCGGCAGGCGCAATCACGTAATAGGCGGGAATGGCCAGTTCGGTATTGGGCAGGGAAATGTCGACGCGGGTTGCGCCCAGCTTTTCCAGTTCTGCCACAGCGGCTTCGATGGCGGCAGCCACGTCACTGTTCAGACCTGAGCCAAAATATTCGCGTGGCACGCCAATGCGCAGACCCTGCAAAGGGCGGGCGCCGCCTTCGCGGCATGCGGCACTGGCCTGTTCAAATGCCTGTTTTACCCGGCCCACTTTATTGGCCGTTCCAAGGCAGTCTTCCAGGCTGGTGGAATCCATGGGGTCAAAGCCGCTGATGGTGTCCAGGACCGTGACCAGATCTTTGGCACTGCGAGCCAGCGGGCCGGCCTGATCAAGGCTGGAACCGAAAGCGACCATGCCAAAGCGCGACACCGTACCGTAAGTGGGCTTGATGCCGCTGACGCCGCAAAGGGCTGCCGGCTGGCGCACCGAACCACCGGTATCGGTACCGGTAGCGATGGGGACGATGCCCGCCGCCACGGCAACCGCCGAACCGCCAGAGGAGCCGCCAGGCACCGCCTGAGGGTCCCAGGGGTTGCGACAGACGCCGAATGCCGAGTTTTCGTTGCCGGATCCCATGGCAAATTCATCGCAGTTAAGCTTGCCGATATTGACGGCGCCGGCGTTGGCCAGATGGGTCACAACGGTTGCGTCGAAAGGACTGACGTAGTCCTTGAGCATCAGGCTGCCCGCCGTGGTACGCCAGTTGCGCGTCACAAAAACGTCTTTGTGGGCAATGGGAATACCGGTCAGGGGATGCACGTCGCCTTTGGCGATGCGTTCGTCAGCCAGGCGCGCCTGAGCGAGCGTCAGTTCGGGGTCGATATGCAGGAAGGCATTCAGGCTGGAAAGCTGGCCGGCGCGATTAAGTGCGGCTTCGGCCAGTTCGACGGCGCTGACCTGCTTGCCGTCCAGCGCCTTGCGCAGTCCGGAAAGACTGAAACTGGAAATATCGGTCATGGTTACTCGATTACTTTGGGTACTAGGAACAGGCCGTCTTCCTGCGCGGGGGCATTGGCCATAAGCTGGGTGCGGGTCGCCTCGGACGGCGTTTCAGTGACCTGGTCTTCACGCAGGCGAAGCGCGATATCCTGGATGGCTGACAGCGGGTGTGCCAAAGGCTCGACACCTTTGGTATCTACCGCCTGCAGCCTTTCGATAAGGCCAAGAATACTGTTCAGGTCTGAGAGGGCCTGAGTCTTTTCTGCCGGATCCAGTTCGAGCCGGGAGAGTCGCGCAATGCGGGTCACGTCGTTTTCGGTTAGGGGCATAAACGCTTGGTTCTGGAAAATTGATTGAGTTGCTGGCAGCACCGCGCGAGGCATGTCAAAAAAAAGCGTCAGCAGTTGGAAAAAACCGACTGAAAAAACAATAAATCGCGCGATCAAAGACTGATTATACGTTATGATTACGTGTTCTCACGTTCAATTACATGCGTTGAGCCCTTTTGCGCTCCGCAGAACCTCCCTCTGACCCAATTTTTAAACTGAGCGATTATGTTCGGATTTCTAAGAAGTTTTTTATCCACCGATATGGCCATCGATCTGGGCACGGCCAACACGCTGATTTACGTTCGCGGCAAAGGCATTGTGCTCGATGAACCCTCTGTGGTTGCCATTCGTACAGAAGGTGGATCCAATGGCCGCCAGATTATCCAGGCCGTTGGCCATGCAGCCAAACAGATGCTCGGTCGTGTCCCCGGAAATATCGAAGCCATCCGTCCCATGAAAGACGGCGTGATTGCCGACTATTCCGTAACCGAACAGATGCTGCGCCAGTTCATCCGTATTGTGCATCCCCGCAGTCTGTTCACCATGAGCCCCCGAATCATCGTCTGCGTACCCTGCGGCTCCACGCAGGTTGAGCGCCGGGTTATTCGCGAATCTGCGCAGGGCGCAGGCGCACGCCAGGTATTTCTGGTCGAGGAACCCATGGCCGCCGCCATTGGCGCGGGCCTGAACGTGTCTGATGCCAGCGGCTCCATGGTCGTGGATATCGGGGGTGGTACCACCGAAGTGGCCGTGATTTCACTGGGTGGCATGGTTTACAAAGGATCGGTAAGGGTCGGTGGCGACAAGTTCGACGAAGCCATCATGAATTACATCCGCCGCAACTATGGCATGCTGATTGGTGAACCCACTGCCGAAGCGATCAAGAAAAATATCGGTTCAGCGTTCCCCGGCACCGAAGTCCGTGAAATGGAAGTGAAGGGACGTAACCTCTCGGAAGGGGTACCACGCAGCTTCACCGTCTCGTCCAATGAAATCCTGGAAGCCCTGACCGATCCGCTCAATCAGATCGTTTCAGCCGTCAAGATTGCACTGGAACAAACCCCACCTGAGCTGGGTGCCGATATTACCGACAAGGGTATCGCCCTGACCGGCGGGGGTGCCTTGCTCAAGGATCTGGATCGCCTGCTGCAGGAAGAAACCGGTATTCCGGTCGTCGTTGCTGATGATCCGCTCACCTGCGTGGTGCGCGGTTGTGGTGAAGCGCTGGAACATATCGACAAGCTGGGCCAGATTTTCATCGACGACTAGACGTCCTGAGGATGCCGCGCATAACGGGCATCCTGCCTTCTGCTGTTATTTTCTGATCCTTCCGTTCCCGTTTACGGTTGCCATATGCAGCAAAACAGTTCATTACGTTTTTTCACTAACGGGCCCGCAGCAGAGGTCAGACTTTTTTTTCTGGTCATCTTTTGCGTGGCACTGATGATTGCCGACTCGGAGACCCGGTATATTGAACCGGTGCGCAAGGCTGTCTCAGTCATGCTGTATCCGTTTCAGCGAACAGCCATGTGGCCGCGCGATGCGGTCACGCAGGTTTACGACTGGTCCAATGCCGTCACCATTGCCAAGCAGGAAAGCGCCGCCGTGCAGCGCCAGCGTATTGAACTGGCCCAGCTGTCCACACACGCCGCGCAAATGGCGGCAGAGAATGCGCAATTGCGGCGCCTGCTTGCCGTCAAAACCACCGTGCAGACGCCCTCTGTTGCGGTGGAAATTCTTTACACCTCTGTCGATCCTCTGAATCAGACCCTGGTGCTGACCAAAGGCAGCAACGATGGGATTCGTCCCGGCATGCCGGTCATTGATGAAGGCGGCGTCGTTGGCCAAATCCGCCGTGTCACCCCCATGACCTCGGAAGCGACTCTGATTACAGACAATAAAATCTCTGTGCCAGTGATGGTACTTCGCAACGGCCTGCGTGTGATTGCGTTTGGATCCGGGCAGACGGGCAGACTGGATGTGCGTTATCTGGGCATGGGTTCAGACATCAAGGCGGGCGACGATCTGGTCACCAGCGGCATTGGCGGCATATATCCTCAGGGACTGTCTGTCGGCAAAATTGCAGCGGTAGACAGTAATTCTGCCGAGGGCTTTATGCGCGCACGTGCCGTGCCTTCTGCGCATCCCGAGAGGTATCGTCACTTTCTGGTTCTGCTGGTGCCCACAGATAACCTGCCGGATATCCCGGCATCGCTCTCTGATGCCAATCGCAATAACGCTGCGTCACGGCGGGTGAACTGATATGGTCAAGCGCAGCCTGACCGCTCTGGAGCCGTTGCAGCGAACCAATTATTTTTATGGTTCCAGCCCGATTTACGCCTGGATCACCATTGTGCTGACCTGGCTGGCGTCGCTGCTGCCATGGCGTGACTGGGTGGGTTCGCCCGATATTCTGATTCTGGTGATGGCGTTCTGGTGCGTGCAGCAGGTGCGCGGTGTAGGGCTGGTCAGCGCTGTGATTTTCGGTCTGCTCATGGACGTGCATGACGCCAATGTACTGGGCGATCACGCGCTCAGCTATGTGCTGGTGATCTTCGGCGCCATGATTTTCCGCCGCCGGATGGTGCAGTTCGGCGGGATCAGCCAGATGCTGCAAATGCTGCCCGTCTTTTTCCTGGCACCGTTCCCCAGTCATTTGCTCAACGCCTGGCTGCAGGGCGCCTGGGGAGGCTGGACCTGGCTATTTTCAGGTCTGATCACAGGCGTGATGTGGGTTGCCGCCGACCTGATCCTGAAGTTGCCGCTGCGCCCCGTAGACGATAACGAAACGCTGAACTGACGGAAAACGGGCTATGTTCGAATTCCGCAAGCGTTCTGCCATACAGAGAAAGAAAATCCGGTTTCGCGTTGTCGTGGCACTGATTTTCGTGCTGGGCTGCTTCGGACTGCTGATTGACCGGCTATGGGTGCTGCAGGTTGAGCGCTACCAGGGTCTTGCTGAAAGGGCTGACCGCAACCGTATTGCACTGGTCCCCATCGCGCCTCGACGCGGTGACATCGTGGATCGCAACGGTCTTGTGCTGGCGCGCAGCTATCGTGACTATACGCTGGAAATTGTGCCGGCACAGGTCAGCAATCTGGATGAGCTCATCAGTCAGATCAGCACCGTCATTCCACTGACGCCACTGGATATCCGTCGGTTCAAGCGCCGCATGGGACAGACCACGCGTTATGCCTCCGTCATGCTGCGCGGCAATCTGACCGACGATGAAGCGGCGGTATTTGCCGCACATTCCTTTCGCTTTCCCGATGTGAACCTGCGTGCCCGCTGGGTGCGTGAATATCCGCAGGGAGAGTCAGCCGCCCACGTTGTTGGCTATGTGGGCCGGATTTCCGAGAAAGATCAGGAGCGACTGGAGCAGGACGGCGTCGAAGGCAATTATCGTGGCACCGATGTGATTGGTAAGAAAGGTATCGAAGCCAGCTATGAATCTGTGCTGCACGGCAAGACAGGCTGGGAAGAAGTGGAAGTGGCCGCATCGGGCAAGCCGGTGCAGGTTCTCAAGCGCATCGATCCTGTCCCCGGCGAAACGCTGCACCTGTCCATCGATATGGGTCTGCAGAAAATGGTCGAGGAGCTGTACAACAAAGGTTTCGTGAAGGAAGGCGAACCCGAGCGCGGTGCGCTGGTTGCCATCGACCCTCGCAATGGTCAGGTGCTGGCCTATGTGTCGGCGCCCTCGTATGATCCGAATCTATTCATTGACGGCATTGATGTGGAAAACTGGCGACGCCTGGCAGACTCGCCTGAGCATCCCTTGATCGATCGTCCAGTCTCGGGCACGTTCCCCATTGGTTCAACCTATAAACCCTTTGTGGCGCTGGCCGCGCTCAAGCTGGGCGTGCGCGACCCGAATGCGCGGATTCCGGATCCGGGTTATTTCGAGTACGGTAACCAGCGATTCCGCAATGCCGGCGGCGCCGCTTATGGCCCGACCAATATGCATCGTGCGCTCGTGGTGTCATCCGATACCTATTTCTTTAGCCTTGGTCCGCTGATCGGCGTCGATGCGCTGCATGATTTCTCCATGCTTTTCGGCTTCGGACGCAAGACGGGTATCGATCTGGACTACGAAAAAATCGGGACACTGCCTTCGCGCGAATGGAAGAAAAAGGCCTTCAAAGATCCGAAGCAGCAGCGCTGGATTCCCGGTGAGACGATTTCTGTTGCAGTGGGCCAGGGATATAACGCATTTACCATCATGCAGCTGGCGCAGGCCACGTCAACGCTGGCGGCCGACGGCAAGTATATTCGCCCGCATCTGGTAAGCGAACTGGAGAATCCCATCACCAGAAAAGTGACGCCTACAGTGCGTCAGCCGGATTATCAGATTCCGGTCAGTGAGTCTTCCATCAAGCTGGTCAAGGATGCGCTGGTGGATGTGACCAGACGCGGCACGGCCAAGCGCAGTTTTGCCGGTGCCGCCTACGACTCTGCCGGCAAGACCGGAACGGCGCAGGTGTTCAGCCTCAAAGGTTCCAAGTACAACTCTCGCAATTTGAAACGCAATTTGTGGGATCACGCCCTGTATATGGGTTTTGCGCCGGCCCAGGAACCGAAAATTGCGGTGGCGCTGATTGTGGAAAACGGCGGGTGGGGTGCCAGTATTGCGGCGCCAATTGCGCGCAAGGTGTTTGACTACTGGCTGTCGCCTCAGCGCTCTGCGCAGGTCAACGCTGCCCCAGTCCTGGAGATCGACACCGACGAGCCGCCCGAGGATTCTTCTCCGGATATTATCGTGCCGCAAAATGTGCCCGCCAATCCGGAAGACAAGGCGCCCGAGCATCTGCCGGACATCCTGACGCCCGTGGGAAATGGCAGCGGCAATAGCAACGGCAGTTCACGCAGTGGCAGAAACCAGGGGCAGAATGATGAATAAACTCATGGACTGGATTCTGCGGGCGTTTCGTGCCTTTGACTGGCCACTGCTGTTCATCCTGGTGATCTTCTGCATCCTTGGCATGACCGTGATGCATTCCGCGGTGGGCGGAACCGACTGGCGATTTGCCAGTCAGGCCCGCAATTTCCTGCTGGCTTTCTTTGTGATGTGGGTAGTGGCCATAATTCCCCCTTCACGCATCATGAAATTTGCCATTCCGCTCTATGTAGTCGGCGTCCTGCTATTGATCGCGGTCCTGCTGGTGGGCATCACCAGCAAGGGTGCAACGCGCTGGCTCAATATCGGCGTCACGGTAATCCAGCCCTCGGAGATGATGAAAATCATCGTGCCGCTGATGCTGGCCTGGTATTTCGACAAGCACCGTTCGGCACTGAGAATTATCGATTTTCTGTTCGCCGCCATTTTGCTGCTGGTGCCATTTATCCTGATTATCCGCCAGCCCGATCTGGGTACCGGCCTGCTGGTGCTGAGCACCGGTTTCTTCATTATTTATTTTGCCGGACTGTCCTTCAAGCTGATTCTGCCGGTATTCATCATCGGTGCAGTATCGATTCTATTGATTCTGCATTACGAATCGGTTTTATGCGGACCTGATTTTGACTGGGTCATTCTGCATGAATATCAAAAGCATCGCGTCTGCACCCTTCTCGATCCGGGCAGTGACCCGCTGGGCAAAGGGTTTCATACCATTCAGGGAATGATTGCCATCGGTTCCGGCGGACTGTACGGCAAGGGCTATATGCTGGGAACGCAGACACACCTGGATTTCATCCCGGAGCGTACGACAGACTTCATTTTCGCCGTATTTGCAGAGGAATTCGGACTTTATGGCGGCGTGATGCTGCTGTTGCTCTATACCTTGCTGTTGCTGCGTGGCTTTCTGATTACAGTGCGCGCCCGCACGCAGTTCGGACGTCTGCTGGCAGGCGCCATGACCATGATGCTGTTCATGTACGTTTTCGTGAATATGGGAATGGTGATGGGCATTCTGCCGGTGGTGGGCGTGCCGCTGCCATTCATGAGCTACGGCGGTACGGCACTGGTGACGCTGGGCTTTGCCTGCGGTCTGTTGATGAGTATTTCCAATTACGTGCCCAGCCGCAAGTCGGCGAACGCGGAACAATAGACGCGGGTACTTCCCTCAAAAAAGCTGAGGTGCCTGGGCGTCGATGGCAAAATAGCCCGTCAGCAGCGTACGCAGTGGTGCGGGCAGGGCGGCTTCGCCAAGCATGGCTACGGAAATCCACTGCCAACGCTCGTCAGCGCCGCTACTGGAATCAGCCAGTTGCGCAGTGACTCCACTTTTTGACCCGGGCGCTCGCCTGGTGACTCCACTGTCGGAATCCGGCAGTCGTTCAGGCAACTTGTCGGCGTGCACCACAACAGGCTGAATATGCAGCCGAAAGTGCGTGAACACATGTTCAAATGCGGCCAGTGACTGTACCGTCACACCGGGCTCCATGGCGGCCTGCAGATAGCTCGTACAGGCGTTCCTATCGGCAAACTCCGGCAGGGTAAGCAGGCCACCCCAAATGCCTTTGTCTTCGCGTCGATACATCAATACCCTGGCCTTGTGCTCCAGAATCAGTACACAGACTGTGCGCTGTGGCACGGCCTTGCGTACGCGCGGGGAAGGCAGTTCGGCCTGCCGCCCTTCGCGCCGCGCAACGCAGTCGCTTGCCAGCGGACAGACGTCACAGGCCGGCTTGCCCCGGGTGCATACGGTTGCCCCCAGATCCATCAGCCCCTGCGTGTAGGCGGTCATGTCAAGATGATCGGGCGCGGCTTGCAGATGCTGCCAGGCTAGTTCCCAGAGCCGGTTCTCTGTCGGTTTTTTCTGCACGTCCCCTTCAATCCCGTAATAGCGACTGAAAACACGCTTGACGTTGCCATCCAGGATGGGTCGGCGTGCATTGAAGGAAAAGGCAGCAATGGCATTGGCGGTGGAGGGCCCGATGCCGGGCAGGCTGGCGATATCATCGGCGTTTTCCGGAAATTGCCCGTGCCAGTCTTTGGCGATGGTCTGTGCGCAGCGGTGCAGATTGCGGGCGCGCGCGTAATAGCCCAGCCCTGCCCAGTAGGGCATGACCTGCGCCTGATCGGCCTCGGCCAGCGCAGCAAGGGTGGGAAAACGGGACAGGAAACGCGTGTAGTACGGAATAACAGTGGCGACCTGCGTCTGCTGCAGCATGATTTCCGAGAGCCAGACGCGATACGGGTCGCGGCTTTGCTGCCAGGGCAGGCCATGCCTGCCGCGCTCACGCTGCCAGTCTATGACCTTTTCGGCAAACGTCATGAATCAGAAGCGCGAGTGTCGGGTCATGGACCATTGGGCTGCCAGGGCAGCCACCAGCATCACCAGAACAATGGCCGTAAGCAGCCACGTCACATCGGGCAGGCGGATCACAAAGTCGGTCCCGTAACTCTCGGACAGTCTGGCGATAGCGCCATTAAGTGAACCCAGCCCGAAGGTTGTCAGCAGAATGGATAGAACGCCGGCGGCCATGCCCGTAAGCGCGCCCAGATACAGAAACGGACGGCGCACAAACGATTCGGTTGCGCCCACCAGGCGGGCAACGGCAATTTCTTCGCGCTGCACCAGCGCCTGCATGCGCACGGTATTGAAAACGGTACCGACCACAACAACGGCCACCCCGATTGCCAGCAGCAACAGGACGCCGCGAGTGAATGAGAGGATGGCATCCAGCTTCTGCACCCAGGCGCTATCGAACTGAACGGTATCCACATTATCCAGCTGGCTCCAGGCCTGGGCCAGTTCCTGTGCCTTGCTTGCCTGATCATCCACATCCTTGATGGTGACGATAATCGAATTGGGCAGGGGATTGCGTGGCAGCACCTTCAGTGCATTCGACCAGGATTCCGAGGCGCGCAGTCCGGCCAGCGCTTCGTTCTTGTCCACCACTTCCAGTTTTTCGATATACGCGCTGTTCTCCTGCTGCAGCTTTTCACCCACTTCTCGCGTCTCGTCCAGCGGGACATCGCCTTTCATGAATAGCGTGATGGCAGGATTGACCGACACATTGCGCGCCACCGGTTCCATGGAAACCAGAATGGAACTGGCCAGCAATGGCAGGGCAAGCACCAGCGCGATGACCACGATATTGGTCAGTGAAGAAAAGGGCGTGGACAGCAATCGCCGAATGGCGATGTGCAGGGCGTAAAAATGATGTCTTATCCAGGTTCTCATGCGTTTTTCCCCAGATCGGTGAAGCGACCGGGTTCGATCAGCAGTGTGCGGTTGGCGTGGCGACGCAGCAGGTCCAGGTCATGCGAGGCAATCAGGGTTGTCACACCAACCCGGTTGAAGTCCCGAAAAACTTCCAGGATTTTTTGCGCACTGGCCTGATCCAGGTTGGCTGTGGGTTCATCGGCAATCAGGATGGCCGGTTTGTTGACAATGGCGCGGGCAATGGCCAGGCGCTGCTGTTCCCCGCCCGATAGAGCAATGGGATTGAGCTTTTCCTTGCCTGAGAGACCCACCTTTTCTATCGCGGCCCGCGCGCGCGCCGCCGCCTTGTCAGAACTCAGGCCCATGACAGCCAGCGGCAGCATGACGTTTTCAAATGCGCTGCGGTCGTATAGTAGGTGCATATTCTGCAGGATAACGCCGACGGCGCGGCGAAGGTAGGGTCTGGCGCGGCTGCTGATCTGATCCATGTGCTTGCCCTTGACAATGATAGAGCCGCGCGTGGGGGCTTCGAGTCCGCCGATCAGTTTGAGCAGGGTGGATTTGCCTGCCCCGGACGGCCCGGAAACAAAGACAAATTCGCCGGGCGTGATATTGAAATTGATATCAGCCAGGATATTGGCGCCCTGTCCGTAGGACTTGAAGACATGCTGAAATTGAATCATGAGCATCCGGATATAACGGTTTTGTTGATGCACATTTTAGAGGAAATGCACATGGATTAGGGTATTTACGATTGTGATGGCGCGAATGGATGCGCCAGAATACGGCCTGCATTCGCGCGAGGTGCAGGCGTGGGCCCCATCGCTCCCGGGCTTGGACAGGCTGACCCTTTTATCAACTGTCAGGCGTTCCCGAAATGCGGGATGGCCCGCCCTAATGATGATATTCTTAACGTCATGAAGAGAAACAAAGCCAAAGGCCCTTCTTTTTCCTGGAACGATCCGACGTTTCGTGCCATTGTCTACCAGATTGTTGTGCTGGCGCTTGTTGCTGCCGGTGCCTGGTATCTGGTGTCCAATACCATGCACAATCTGGAAGTGCGCAATATCCGCAGTGGTTTCGACTTTCTCGACCGCGAGGCGGGTTTTGCCATTGGTGAATCACTGATTGCCTATTCTCCGGCTGACACTTACCGCCGGGCGATTCTGGTCGGCCTGCTCAATACGCTTTATGTGTCGCTGGCGGGTATCGTGCTGGCCACGTTGCTGGGCGTCATCATCGGCATTGCCCGTCTGTCGCGAAACTGGCTGATTGCCAGACTGTCGGCAATTTACGTTGAAGTGCTGCGCAATGTGCCCCTGCTGATCCAGCTCTTCTTCTGGTACGCCCTGATTGTGGAGGCGCTGCCCGGCCCGCGTCAGGCCGCCCATCCCTTGCCGGGCGTGTTCCTGTCCAATCGCGGTTTGGGCTTTCCTCTTGCCGAAGGAGACAGTCTGGCCTGGATAGCCGGTGCCGCCGTGCCGGCTCTGGTTCTGACGTTACTCTGGGCTCGTCACCTGCACCGCGAACAGATACGTACCGGTGCGCAGCGTGCGCTCTGGCCGGTCGCGCTGGGGCTTTTTATCTGTTTGCCGCTGATCGGCTATTTTCTGAGCGGCGCACAGATCAGTTTCAGCATTCCGGCGCTCAAGGGTTTCAATTTTGCCGGGGGCGCCAGCATCTCGCCGGAACTGACGGCCTTGCTCTGCGGTCTGGTAATTTATACCTCTGCCTTCGTGGCCGAAATTGTGCGTTCCGGCATACAGGCCGTTGCGCGCGGACAATGGGAGGCAGCCGGCTCCATTGGCCTGAGTCGAAGCCGTACCCTGCGACTGGTTATTCTGCCGCAGGCACTGCGTATCATGATTCCTCCGCTGACCAGTACCTATCTGAACCTGATGAAGAACAGCTCGCTTGCCGTTGCCATCGGTTACCCCGATATCGTATCGGTCATCAATACGGTGCTGAATCAGACTGGGCAGGCCATTGAAGGCATCCTGATCGTGATGGCTGCCTATCTGACCGTCAGCCTGTCCATTTCCCTGTTCATGAACTGGTACAACCGGCGCATTGCGCTGGTGGAGCGATAACCATGAGCAGCGGACCATCACATTCGCCTTCGGTTGCTGGCAGGGAACACGCTGCGGCCAGATCCGTGGTTGACGTCAGCACCGACGCTCCTGAAAACAGGGCGCTTTCCGCCATGAGCGCCGGCAACCTGGATGCTGCTGGCATTGTCCCGGCCTCGCCACCGCCCGCAGGATCACTCGGAGCCAGAGCCTGGATCAGACAAAGGCTCTTCTCGTCTCCGCTTAATATTCTGATTACGATTCTTCTGGTATGGCTGTTGCTGATGGGTCTGCCCCCACTTATCGAATGGGCGCTCATCAAGGCCAATTTCACTGCCAATAACGCCCAGGAGTGTCGTGCCGGTCCGGCAGGCGCATGCTGGGCATTCATCCGCGAGAAATATCGTCTGATCCTCTTTGGAACCTATCCCTATGATGAGCAGTGGCGGCCGCTGCTGGCCACGCTGATATTGCTGACTGTCATCATCTGCAGTGCGATTCGCCGGTTCTGGAATACCAGACTCATCGCGATCTGGGTGATCGGACTGGCGCTGGTCGCCTGGCTGATGTGGGGTGGTTTTGGCGGGCTCACTTATGTAGAGAATACGCGCTGGGGCGGCCTGCCGCTCACCCTGATTCTGTCGACCTTCGGCATTGCCTTTGCCTTTCCCATAGGCGTGATTCTGGCGCTGGGCAGGCGCTCCCACATGCCCGTCATCAAGGCGCTTTGTGTCGTTTATATTGAAATCATCCGCGGCATTCCGCTGATCAGTCTGCTCTTTATGTCATCGGTCATGCTACCCCTGTTTCTTCCGGAGGGCGTGTCTTTTGACAAGCTGCTGCGTGCACAGATTGCCATCATCATGTTCGCCGCTGCCTACATTGCAGAAACGGTCAGGGGCGGGCTGCAGGCCATTCCCCGGGGTCAGGTGGAAGGCGCGCAGTCCATTGGGCTGAATTACTGGCAGACCATGCGCAAGATCGTGTTACCGCAGGCCCTTAAAATTGTGATCCCGCCGCTGGTCAGTATTTTCATTTCCCTGTTCAAGGATACCTCTCTGGTCGTTGTCATCGGCATTTATGATCTGACGCTTTCGGCCAAGGCTTCTCTGTCCGATCCCTTGTGGCGCGGTTTCAGCATTGAGGCCTATTTGTTCATCTCCCTGATTTATTTCATTTTCTGCTTCGCGATGTCCCGATATGCCAAATGGCTGGAAAGCCGGATGGACACGGGTTACCCGCGTTAGTCAGATCAGCCAGACATGGAGCGATTTGTGGCAGATCCCATTATCCATATGGAAAACGTAAACAAGTGGTACGACCAGTTTCACGTCCTGCGCGACATCAATCTGGATGTGGCCGCGGGCGAGCGCATCGTAATTTGCGGACCCTCAGGCTCGGGTAAATCCACGCTGATCCGCTGTCTTAATGCGCTTGAATCACATCAGGAAGGTACGATTATTGTTGATGGCGTGGAACTGACCGACAACCTGAAGAAAATTGAACAGGTACGCAAGAACGTTGGTATGGTCTTTCAGCATTTCAACCTTTTCCCTCATCTGACGGTGCTGGAGAACCTGACGCTGGGTCCGGTCTGGGTGCTCAAACAGTCTGAAGCCGAGGCGCGGGCCCGCGCCATGCAATATCTGGAGCGCGTGCGTATACCGGATCAGGCGAACAAATTTCCCGGCCAGCTTTCCGGCGGCCAGCAGCAACGGGTTGCCATTGCCCGTTCCCTATGTATGAATCCCAAGGTTCTGCTGTTTGATGAGCCCACGTCCGCGCTGGATCCAGAGATGGTCAAGGAAGTGCTGGATGTGATGGTTCAGCTTGCCGAGGAGTCTGGCGTCACCATGCTTTGCGTCACCCACGAGATGGGATTTGCGCGCAAGGTCGCCGATCGCGTGGTTTTTATGGATCAGGGCAGTATTGTGGAGCAGAACACGCCGGACGCTTTCTTTGATCATCCGCAGCATGAACGGACCCGGCATTTTCTGGAGCAGATTCTGCATTAACCGGACGATTCCGTGTCAGGCCAGGCAGAGGGGGACAGGGTGCCTCCGTTGCTGCCCGATTTGCGGTCTTGCGGGCCGGCACAGGGCTGGTCACACCGTGGGGCCGTGGCAGGCATGTCGGGGCAGATTCAGTGTAAAATGGCGGCATCCGGCGGTCATTGAAGGCCGCGAATACCAATGGTTATTGCATCATGGCAGAAAATTTCGAATCTGATATCACCAAATTCATCAAACAGTACAAGTCAGAGCATCCTGATACTGAAGAACGTCAGCGTCAGGGACGCGGCCTTCTGTGGGACAAAACAGTCGATGCCGAGCTGCTCGACGGCTTCAAAAAGGCCAAAGTGCCCCAGAAGCCCTACGTTTACTCGAACAATAGCTGACCCACGGCATGACAGTGCCTGCCGACCAGCTGAACGCGCTGGTCTCTCCTGAAGTCGATTCCACACCCGATACCATCGATTCGGTTGCACTGGCTCGCCTCTATGGTGAGCCGCTGTTCGATATTCCCCAGGATCTCTACATCCCGCCGGATGCGCTTGAAGTCTTTCTGGAGGCCTTCGAGGGGCCGCTGGATCTGTTGTTGTATCTGATACGCAAGCAGAACTTCAATGTGCTGGACATCCCCATGGCAGAGGTGACCCAGCAGTATCTGAACTACGTAGAACAGATCCGCCAGCACAATCTGGAACTGGCCGGAGAGTATCTGCTGATGGCTGCATTGCTGATAGAGATCAAATCGCGCATGCTGCTGCCGGTCAAGAAATCCGATACGGGTGAAGAGGTTGAGGATCCGCGCGCCGAACTGGTACGTCGTCTGCTCGAATATGAACAGATGAAACTGGCGGCACAGAAACTGGATCAGCTGCCACAGCTGGGACGCGACTTTGATCGTGCCCGCGCATTCATGGATCTGAGTACCGAGCGTGCGCTGCCGGAAGTCAACGCAGAGGATCTGCGTCAGGCCTGGCTTGATATCATGAAGCGTGCACGCCTGAATGCGCATCATCATATTACCCGTGAGCAGCTTTCTGTCCGGGACCATATGACGCATATCCTGCGACGCCTGTCCGATGTGCGTTTCATGGAGTTCCGGGATCTGTTCATGGAGCGGGTGGAAGAGGGCGACCCGGCCGCTGTGGTGGTTGTCCATTTTCTGGCCATGCTGGAACTGGCGCGCGAAACGCTGCTGGAAATCACCCAGGCCGAACCCTACGCACCTATCTACATTCGCCTCTCATACAGCAGTCAGGCCGTCGCCTGACCTCACAAAGGAACGAGATTGAAAGTTGTTCATACCATCGAAGAGCTTCGGGATCAGATGCGCGGTCAGTTGCGCGCGTCGTTCGTACCGACCATGGGTAATCTTCACGATGGACATCTGGCCCTGATGAAAATGGCGCGTCAGCACGGCGATCCGGTGGTCGCCAGCATTTTTGTCAACCCGCTGCAGTTTGGCCCCAACGAAGACTTCGATAAATACCCTCGCACGCTGGAAGAGGATATTCGCAAACTGGAAG
>JBEBTQ010000005.1:0-25072 GCA_040393685.1 Advenella kashmirensis
CCAGCGTTTTGAGCATGGCGTTGAACGCATGCCCGGAAAGCATGTGCACCTCGTCAATCATGTAGATTTTGTACCGACCTGAACTGGGCGCATAGACAGCCTGCTCCAGCAGCTGCGTCATTTCTTCGACACGCCGGTTGGATGCCGCGTCAAATTCCAGATAATCCACGAAACGGCCTTCGTCGATTTCCACACAGGCACGACATACGCCGCAGGGTTTGGACGTAATGCCGGTTTCGCAGTTGAGGGATTTTGCCAGTATGCGAGAGAGGGTTGTCTTACCGACCCCTCGTGTGCCCGTGAACAGCCAGGCGTGGTGAAGACGCTGGGTGTCGAGCGCATTGGTTAGCGCACGGACCACGTGGTCCTGGCCAACAAGCGTTTCGAAGGAGCGAGGACGCCACTTACGGGCAAGGACAAGATAGCTCATACCGTATATTTTATCCCAGAAAAAACAAACGCCACCACTAGGGTGACGTTTGTTCGTGAATGCAGGGGGTGAGCCTTACTTCGGCACTGAACCTGAACGACTATGGCTGCTTCGTTCCCGACCTGACCAGTTTCACCGCCGGCCCATGCGAAGGGACCCACCGCTTTGCATTTTAGCAAGTTTCCTCTTTCTTGTGGGGAATTTACACCAGTGCATCAGAGAGAGAAAAATCCATAGTGATCCAGTCCCCGGTATCCAGGGCGAAAATGGCTGCGCTGGCCTTGCGTCCGTCAAAACGGGTCAGCCGCTCGCAGTACCCCTGCAACTGCAGCCCATAAGTCTGCCGCATCCGGTTCTCGAAGGCATCCTGCGCTTCGTGCTCATGCCGCGAGCCTGTTTTGAAATCCACCACCAGCCAGCCGGAATCGGTTGAAATGGCCACATCCACAATCAGCAGCTTGCCATCGACATCAGTCAGCTCCCATTCCTGCCGGCTTTGCTCATGGGACAGTATCCACTGCCCTTTTTCCGAATTCAGACAGCGGCGCAGCAAGATATGCACACGTTGTGCACCCTCACGGGCCTGGGCTTCGCGCAGCCCTTCGCTCTCCAGCTGCCGCAGGATAATGGGCACGGCGCGGTCCAGTCGCGCTTCGTCCCAGCCGTGCATCCGATCCTGACCGATACGGGCGAGCCAGGCATGGGTCACAGTTCCGATGCTGGCTTCGAACTTATCGTCAAACTGCCAGCCCGTACCTGCCGGCATCGCCGGCGTCGATACAACCCTCGGTGGTGGGAGCGTTGCAAATTCTGAGGCCGCAATGCGGGTCAGTTCCGGACCCCGGACCGCGGATTCGGTCTCGGCCCCGGATTGTTCCTCAGCCTCGCTGCTGCCCTGCTCGGGATGTGTGAAGGTAAAGAGGGAGAAGAGACGGGATAGCAAGGAGCCATTAGGCGGCGTGGAAACTTCGCCCTGCTTGCAACTAATATGGGAGACCAGATGCAATCGTTGCCGCGCGCGCGTGGCCGCGACATAGAGCAACCGATCCAGCTCAAACTCGCTGCGTCTTTTTTCCATGGCGCCCAGCATGGCCGAAAGCTTGTCAGTCTCTTCTGCAGCCTTAGGTTTGATTGGCCCCATGAGCAAACGATTCTGACTGCGTTCAAATCGCAGTAGCGGCGCGGTATCGCCCCTGGGTCGGCGGTGCAGGCCGTAAAGAATGACCTCTTCAAACTCCAGCCCTTTGGATTTGTGCATGGTCATGATTTCAACCGCAGCCTCCTGAGTCACCGCAGCGGAATAGAGTCGCTCGAGCGATTCTTCCAGATCGGAAGGATTCAGGTCACCATAAGGCGCAAGCTGATCCAACAGTTCAAACACCGCCTGAAAATCCGCGAAAGCGGTATCTGAACTGTAGACGCGATAGCCGCCCAGCGCCCGCCAGACTGATTCAACGTGCGACGAGAATGAAACGTCGGTAGTCAGATAACTGCGATCCAGCAATATGCCGGCGCAATGCTGCAGACGTTGCCACTGCTCACCCAGCAAGGGTTTGAATTCTTCCGGTTGGTTCAGCACCATTCGCAAGCGATGGGGAATGGTCTCTGGCTTATCCCCAAAAAGTTGTGTAAGGGCAGCCAGCGTCAGCCCGCAAACCGGCGAGCGCAGAACCGAGAGCCAGGCGACCCGATCTGCAGGGTGTGCAAGCGCGCGAATTACCTGTATCAGATCGATGACCGATTGTTCTTCGCGTATGGGATTGAGTTCCACCGCCCGCACAGGAATATGATGACGTTGCATCAGCTGCAGCAGTTCGCCCAGATGAGACCGGGCTTTGACCAGAATAGCTACGGGATGATCGCTGTCCGGATGCGCTTCCAGCGCCGCACGCACGAGCGCAACCGTTTGCGCTTCGGCCTGCTGTCGGGCTTCTCGCGGATCCTGACCTTCAAGTTCATAGACCGGATGAAACGCGACCGCGGGATCGAGCTGTGCCGGGTTAAATGCAACCGAGTCGGTATACCGAATTGCACCCAGTTGCGGATCGTCGTCCTTAGGAAAAACCTGGCTAAACGATTGGTTCACCCAGTCGACCACCCCGGCCTGGGAGCGGAAGTTTTCTGTCAGCGTCAATTTTTCAAGCGGCAGATCGTTGATCCCGGTTCTGGCCACTTCCAGGAAAAGGCCAACGTCGGCCTTCCTGAAGCGATAAATGGACTGCATGGGATCGCCCACCAGGAAAAGCGTTCGTCCGTCCCCGGGGTACCAGCCCAGCGTCAGCTTTTCGATCAGCTGAATCTGGATCTGACTGGTGTCCTGAAACTCATCGATCAGGATATGAGAAATGCGTGCATCCAGCTTGAGCAACATGTCCGATGGGTCGTCGGTACTGCCAAGCGCCATGGCTGCCCTTTCCGCGATCTCTATGAAGTCGACCTGTTTTTCTTCCCGGAACACAAGCGTGAGTTCAGCGGCAGCCAGCTTCAGGATACGAAGAAGTGAGCGGATGATTTTATACTGCCGTTCGCTTAGCACTTCCGTGGGCAGCGTTGCAGCTTCGGCCAGCGGCGCAATCCATGGTGCGCCGTTATCACTCCAGGCTTTGAGCCATTCCTCCATGTCCAGTTTATGTGCGCTTTTTGGCGGAAATCCTTCTTTGACGGTTAAGCGCTTGCGCACACTTCCGCCACCCGTAAGAAGTAAACGGGAGAGCGCCTGCCACTGCGGTAACGCTTCTACTGCACTGACAAACGGTGCGCCATCCCAGTCGAGCAGCGCCTCAAAAAGGCGGATGTCCGCCTCTGCCTGAACAGCTGCGGCCTGGCGGGCAATGGGCGCCAGCTGGCTGGCGTATCCCGCAGGCATCACTTCAGCCAGGCGCTGAAGTTTCTGCTCCATGACGTCCTGTAGCGCAGCCCGCAATTGAACCATTGCCGACTCAGGATCGGCCGTTTCCTGCAACCATTGATCCCGGCGCCCCAGCATGTCTACAACCAGTCTTTCTACCGAGGCCAGATCAATATCCATGTGACGCAGAACGTCCTGAACACTCTCTTCGTGATCGACGTGCTCCAGCATTCTTCTTGCCGCCTGCAGATAGAGCTGTCCGGGATTGTCGGCAATGGCTGGCATGCCGCCCATGGCCGACATCCAGGGCATGGAGCGAACCAGCTGAGCGCAGAATGCATCAATGGTGCGCACTTTGAGCCTTGCAGGATGATTCAGCAGATCCCAGCCCTGCTGTGCATTGCGGGCCAGCGCGGCCCGGGCAAGACGCCAGCTGTTTACCTCATGTGCCTGGGCAGGTGGATGCTCTGCAAGACCGGCACGCAATTTTTTCAGGACGCGCGCATGCATTTCCGAAGCCGCCTTGCGCGTAAAGGTAATGGCAAGAATTTCTTCCGGCTTTCCTACGCCGGCGAGAAGCGCAAGAATGCGGTCCGTAAGCAGTTCCGTTTTTCCCGATCCAGCTGGCGCCTGAACAATAAACGAATGGCGGGTATCAAGCGCCCGCGCGCGGGCCTGCATATCACTGGGCTGACGATTAATTTTGGATTCTGTCACGGCGTCATTTTCTGCCAAGCGGTCTGGGGCGCTTATGGATTCACTCACGTTCAACGGTTCACTCACGTTCATAGTTTCATTCACGTTCTGGGGATCACTCATCTTCCGTCTCCGCATTCAGACGAAGGAAAGGCAACACGTCGCAATAAGTGAGGTCCTTATCAGCCCAGCTGCGATTCTCGGCAACGCCGTGCGAGATATCTTCAGCCAGTTGCTGCAGGCTGCTTTCCCATCGATGTAACAGCGACTCCCAGGTTTCGTTGGGCGCGGCCTTGGTTAGCGGCGTAATACCTTCAATGCCACAATCCATTTCACCGAGGCCACCAAATTCCGTTTTTCTGGCGTTCAGCTTTGCAAACAGAAGCGCTTCAATATGCCCTCTTTCGCCGGTTTCATCGGGTTGCCGAATGACGGTTGCATATAAGGGCAATTGAAGATTAATCGGCTGTGGCCGCATCCAGTCTTTCTGAAATTCCGGTGTACGCTGTCCAGATTTGTAATCCATGATGACGTTTGTGCCATGTTCGGTCTGATCGATCCGGTCCACACGTAGATTGACTTTCACCTGGGCGTGGCGCCATGTCGCATTCTTCTCCACACCTGCGATATGAAAATCGGGTCGTTCGCGCTCTATATTCAGAAGCGTCATCATGACCTGCTCTGCCCGTTCCTTTTCCAGCGCCGCCAGCACAGGAGAGATTCCGCTCAGCGTCTGGTCTGCTGCCATGGCCACAGCCTCGGTCACAAGTGCCTGCTGTTTTTCCCGCGTGAGGGCCTTCAGCTGACTGGAACTACCCAACATCTCCCAGACTTTTTGAGCCATGCTGTGCAAAAACGTACCGCGAATAGCAGCGTTCAGCGATTCCGGATATGGCTTGAGACCTTTGGCATTCAGACGATAGCGAACATAACTCCACAAGGGATTAAGCGCCTGTGTTTCCAGCATGTCTGATCCGCCTTCCAGTACCTTTGCAAGTGGCAGTCCTCGCGTGTCACTAAGTGTCTCCAGTTCCACCGGTTCGCCACGCGCGGTGGTAGTGGGTATCTGCCCAGACGGAGGACTTTCCACTTGCTCAGCATTCTGCGCTTCAGGGGACGCAACGCTATCAATAAGCGGCGATGGACGCAGCGCGCGATCTGCCTCTGTAGCCGGGTAACTCAACACGACTTCGGGCGCAACTTCGCACAGAGCCTGAAGCACGTTTATTGCCCAGGTTTTTTCCCGCTCTGCAGTGGCGCGCGGCGCGCCGGCGCGACTCAAGGCGGACACTGGCAGAAATGGATTGGGATCAGGACTGGCGGGTAGGACATCGTCAGTCAGGCCCAGTATCCAGATGGCATCCCACTGACCGTGTTCCGCTTCCAGAAAACCCAGCACGTCGAGACGAACGTTTGGATCTCTTTGTGGTTGAAACATGGTTTCCCGCGCCATTCTTTGCAACATGGACACGGCATACATGCCCGAGAGCTGCCCGGCGTACAGATTCAGTAAAGAGAAGGTATGAAGCAGAGAATCAAATGCCGCGCAAACCTGGTAGTTGGCACTGGACAGCGCGCTGCCCGGGAATCCGAGAGTCGCCAGCGTTACACGAACGAGTTGAGTCCAATGTTCGGTGCTATGGCGTCCCCCGGCCCCGGCGCTTTTCCAATGCCCCAGTGCCTGACGGAAAACATAAGAGTAGTCTGGCGCATGCCGGTCCAGCTGTGAGCATACCTGTTCGGCACTCCATGAAATGACCTGAGAGTCTCGCAAGCGACCGTCCAGCACGGCCATGGCAGACTGCTCCGAGGGTGTGGCACCGCAGAATCCGGCGAGCAGCGCCTCTCCGAACTGCTGCGGTTTGACCGTGCCTTTTTCAGACAGCCCGGCTACCAGCGACAGCCAGCGGAAAGCGGCCAGCACCACGGGCCATTCGGCAAGTTTGCGCCCCACCGTCATATTGAATCCATGAGCCGGCGCAAAAGGCGTGGCTGCCAGCTCGCGATCCAGAATTCTACGGGCGAAAACGGCATCGGCCTCCATGGCCGGTGACACAATGGCCACACGTCGTTTCGGATCAGCACTGAGCTGTGCAGTGGCCCAATGCGCCGCAGCAACCCACTCAGCGCCCCGGTCTTTTTGTACGCTCACCTTACGGTGAGAGTGCTGATGGCGCGGCATTGCCCAGGAAACGACACGGCTTCCACGCTCGGCACACGCCTGCAACAGTCGAGTAAAACGCGGTGAATATTCGTTGAACCCGGCAAGCACAATCGTCTTCGGAAGCCTGGCCAGAACTCCGTTAGCAATGGAATCGATCAGCGAGTTGTAGAGCTGGTTATCGTCTTGCGCATCGATATCGCGACACTGTTGCTCGTAATGATCGCGCCAGAGCATGAAGCGCTGATATTCTTCGGTGTGCTCATGGGGCTGAACCTGCACCATCCATTCATCAGAATCGTGGCTGGCGGCCATGGCTCTTGCCGCTGCCTGCTGCACATCAATGAGAGGCGTATTACCTTGCAAAGATTCAACGGCGGCTTCCCACATCAGCTTTGCCGCGAAAGGGCTGAGTCGATGTCTGCGCAACGACGCATCTTCACAAAAAAGACGTTCCTGATGCAACTGGTCTCGCCATTTACTGAATGAACACACGGATGGCAGCTGAATAATTGCCCGCTTCTGACCGGCAAGCCCGAGCAACATGGCTTGCGCTCGCCACACCAAGCGATTATTGACCGTCACAATGATGGTCTGGGACGGATCCAAAGCCATTATCGACTCAGTGGAGATCGCATCAATTGAAAATACCATAGTGTGCATCCGGGTAATCGAAAAACGCTGCCTTGAAAGCTGACAGCAGCCGCAAAACGGTATTATGACAGGCATTGGACCTGCTTGCGCGACCTGCAGCGCAACATGCGGCGAGTCCTGATTCGGCGTACTTACCGAAGACAGAATTTGTCTGAGTGCCCCCTATGAGTCAGAGTATCAGAATGTGCCGCGCGACCATTATTCGTTGCGGTACGTCCTCGTAAGAACCGCGATTGGCGCGGCAATGCAGCACAAATTGTTATATCGGGCCTGAAACATTTGCTGGATTAGTGGGCCACAAGCCGGTAAACTTTGCTCTCAACCGATTCCTTTGGGAACCGATCCCCCCGGGTCAGCCGTATTGGCTGCGTGCCACCCGCCGAGGTTGCTTACCACAAGCCCTCTTCCCGCCCCACCGCTTATTGCGGACCCCAGGCCGACTAGCAGAAGGAGAAAAAGATGAAAGATGTACTGCTCAAGCTGGTCCTGTCGTCGCTTGCCGCACAATTGAGCTATGGCGCATTCGCTGCAGACAATCCGGACGATGATCAGCGTCGCAAATCAAAAACCATCATGGGCCTGACTGAAATGGTTCGTGATGTCGAAGCCAAGACCCAAGGCAAAGTGGTACTGCTTACGCCCAAAATTCGTGATGGAAAGACGCATTTCGAAATGCTGGTTTCCCGCGATGGAGAATTCCACAGACTGATGGCCGACCTGGAACCGGTGCATAACGGCAATCCCGATACCGATACGAACTCAGAAATTGGCTAGGGCTCTGGGCAGCATTCTGTCCTGAATCAGTCAACATTTCACACCTGAGTTCCAGCCCGCCACTTCTTGTCCCCTGTTTTCCCCTGGCCTCATTATTTTCCCCTGACCTCATTATTAAGCGTCGATGATCGATTCATTGATGCTTATTTCATTTGCAATTGACTGAGCGCAAAACAGAAATTATTGAGATTTTTCTGGACATCATGACGTCATGATGTCATGATGTTGTTTATGACAACTGACATTCATGATGGCGCACCACTCTATGCGCGGGTGGAAGCTGCCCTGGCTCAGGAAATCGCGCAGGGACAGCTTGAATCCGGCTCGCAATTACCGCCGGAGGATCAACTGATCGCCCGTTTCGCGGTAAGCCGCACCACCGTTCGCAAGGCCATAGAGAATCTGGTGGCACGAGGACTGGTGGAAATACGCCGCGGCAAAGGCACCTTTGTTACTCAACCCAAAATCACACAGGCTCTCACCGAACTTACCGGATTTGCCGAAGATATGGTTGTACTTGGCCGCAAGCCGAGCTCTCGTCTGCTGGACAAGCAAATCGTGCAGGCTGACGAGACTGTCGCGGAACATCTGGAACTCATACCCGGCACCCACGTCTATCGAATTGAACGCGTGCGTCTCGCGGACGGCATTCCCATGTCATTTGATGAAACCTACCTGCCGCTGGATATTGGTGAAAAGGTCGTGAGCAATGACCTGGATGTGGAACCTATATTCGATCTGCTGGAGAAAAAATATGCGCTGCCGCTGATCGAAGCGAGATACCAGCTTGAAGCCGTCATTGCAGATACTCGAGTTGCAGCCGCATTACAGATTGAAGAGGGCGCGCCCATTTTCCTGATTGAGCGCACGTCTTACACCAGCGATCAAAAGCCCGTGGATTACGAAAAGCTTTACTACCGCGGCGATTCCATCCGTTTTGCGACGAACCTGTCGCGGCGTAACCGTTAAATTCGGGACAAACCAATGGATATTTCAACTGTATTCTGGCTGTTTGCAGCTGCACTGGGTGCCAGTCTTCTTGGCGGCATGCTGGGTATGGCAAGTGGCATATTCATCGTGCCAATCCTGATCTTTGCGTTTGGTATTGATATTCACCTTGCCATTGCGGCCAGTATTGTATCTGTGATTGCCTGTTCCTGCGCCAGCGCCGCACCGTTTCTCAAGGGCGGACTGACCAATATCAAACTTGCTATTGTGCTGGAGACAGCAACAACGCTGGGTGCGGTCACCGGCGTTCTGTTGATCGGGATTATTCCGGTGCCTTTCCTTTACGGATTGTTCTCGGTGATCATGCTGCTTTCGGCTCAGCAAATGATGGCGCGGCGTCGTGAGGCACTGGCCGAGGGAAACCCTGATCCCAGAAGCTGGGCAAGCCGCCTGCAACTGCACTCCACGTTCCCGGATCGTGCACTTGGCAAGGACATCACCTATCAGGTGGCCCGCGTGCCATTTGGGCTTGCGCTCATGTATTTCGCCGGCCTTATCTCTGCGCTGCTCGGCATTGGTTCCGGAGTTCTGAAAATTCCGGCAATGGACGTAGCATTGCGACTGCCGATCAAGGTCTCTTCGGCCACGTCGAATTTCATGATTGGTGTGACCGCAGCCGCCAGTGGCGGTGCGTATCTGGCGCGCGGAGATGTTGATATGTCGATCGCCGGACCGGTAGCGCTGGGTTCTGTTGTTGGTGCGATCGCCGGTGCCCGCGTGATGATGGGTATGTCAGCGCAAAAGCTGCGCCTTCTGTTTGCCATCGTGCTTAGTGCACTTGCCATACAAATGATGATGAGCGCCTTTGACATTCATCTTTTTGGAGGCCAGTCATGAGTCAGAATTTGAACGCATCACTGCAACACGATAGACGCATTGCCTCACTTCTATGGTTTGGCACCCTGCTCGCCTGCGTCATGATTGCGGTTGGCATGTCACTGGCCTTCGTCGAAACACTTGGGTTTTATTCAGGATTGTCGCAGACCGGATACACGCTGGTCACAATCGGCGTTGTGATATTTATTCTGCTGCCGGTCGCCCGCGTTTTACTGATGCTGCTTATGTTCCTACGAAGCAAGGATTATGTGTATACAGCAATTAGCGCAGCCGTTCTATGCGTCATTGGACTGGGGCTGTTTATTGGATTGCAATAGAGGGCTTAACGAAAATAGAAATACGCCACAGCAGTTAATAGCGCCAACATAGCCGCGACAGTTGGAAATGCCCGAGACGCGCCAGGAATGCAAAAGCCCCGAGACCAGCAGGCCTTGGGGCTTTTATTCTGAATGTGAGATTTCAGATGTAATCAGCAGATCAGATCTTGCAGGCGTCGCCGCAGTCGTTATCGACTTCGGGTACGTTTTCATCCATTTTTTTGATCAATTCGGCGTTTTTCTTTTCGATTGCATCAAAATCAATATCATCCAGCGAGACGTCAAATTCTGAATCGTTGCTCATGCATAACTCCTGTAGGTGGTGCAATAATTCAATTTTAAGCCACTCGCACCACCCTGTCCCGTACCCGAAACATTTACATCGATAAAAATCGGCGACTGCATCCGGATTACAACGGTTCACCCTGTGCGGCTCAGGGTTATTTCTGCGAACGCTGGCATTGTTCCTGATCGGAATACCGATGCGATTTTTATGTCTCTACGCCCGGGTGAGATCAAGGCGAGAGGTAACTTTTCGGTATATCCTCAACAACGATGATTCTTGAATCCTGGTGGCTTAATGTAAAGTGCTGATCCAGGCGATTTCAGATCAGGGAAAGATCGTCTTCATGACAGGCCGCGTATTTCAGACAATCCAGATATGACTGATGTATCAACCGCACTACTAGACGCCAAACTCGAAGCCGCTGAAGCCAGAACAGAGGCTCGGGTTTCTCGTCTTGAAACTTTAGTAGAGAACAGTATCAAATCGATGGACGAATTCAAAACGGAATTAAAAACGGAAATCAAAAAAGAATTCACCACCGAATTAAAGGAAACGCGTAAGTATCTTTCCAACCTGAAGTTGCAGGCTGCGCTTTTTTCCGTCGCGATGGCGGCCACTGTCATTTTTGGTGTAGCTGCCTTCAACAGCACCTTGCTGGCGAATATGATGAATACATACGAGATGGGCAAAGACGCACGAGATACAATTAAGCTTGAAGTGGCATCCCAAAATAAAGAGATGAAAGCCAAATATACAGAGATGAGTGGCAAATTGGACGACCTCACTAAAGCTGTGAATCAGTTGATTAGCGCTTACTCCAATACAACGATTGCACCTCAGCGAACGCCATTTTTCAATAAATAGATCATGTCGATAAAGGCACAGTGGCAAGTGCTCGAAAATGGCTTAATGAAAAACGAGTTAAACCATGAACAACATTCTCAACATTGACGGTTATAAAGCCGTCGTTTCCTATGATCCTGAAACCGAGATGTTCCGGGGCGAATTCATTGACCTGAATGGCGGCGCAGACTTCTATGCCTCCGACGTGTCAACCCTAAAAAAAAAAAGAGGCGCGGACCTCGTTGCGCATCTTTCTTGAAGAGTGTGAAAAACGTGGAATCCCCAAAGAGCCTGTAAATAAAGCTGTGTAAACCGTCTATCTTTAAACCCTGACAGGAAAGTTCAGCAGTCGTCACTCTACATGCAGAGCGTACTCAACTTACTATCTTCCGTAGAGAGATATTGCACACTATGATTGTGGCGAAAAGTCGCTCAGAATCTTTCCTTTCTGGATATCGTTTATTGCGGCCGCTATATAATCAACCATGGGGTTTGGCAAATCAGTTAACTTGCGCCACGTGAGATCATCACATTTCTCTGGCTCATTATTCTCAATGTTCCCAGTCCATGTGCCGCATTCAAAAAAGAAGCTTATGCGGTTTTGCTCGGCGTCACGCCTCATTACACATACAAGTTTCAAGTCGATCGCATTGATGCCAACATTTGCTTCCTCAGCAGCTTCACGAATTGCGCATTCCTCAATAGACTCGCCGCGTTCCAGATGTCCGGCGATCAAGGAATATTGTCCATCTTTATACCCGGTATTTGCTCGCCTAAGAAATAGACATTCGTTTTGATCGTTCAAGAATAGTACATGTACGTCAACAACACTTTGCATTCGATTTGCAGACATGCGATTCCTCTATTAATTTTTAGATCGTACATTCTCCAACAGAAGTTCGCCGAGTGTCACAGGACCGTCTATACGTACTACTTTCATCTCTCAGATACTCCAAGACTACAACATCAAATGCACTACTGTTGGACTGTTCAAAGCATATGCACAACTGGTCGTTTATGCAACTACTACCTCTTTAAGCTATTGAAATGGAGAAAGCGTTATGCATAAAATCTGAAGCACACGTTTTCAATATTTTCACGGTACGGCACAAAACCATGTAGTGATATTGTCACACCGGTATTGGTAAAGAAATCATAGGTAATCTTGGCACGTTATCAGAAAAGTTTCATAATTCAGACATGAGCGACATCACTATTGAGCTTCTCGACGCAAAACTCGAAGCCGCCGAAGCCAGAACGGAGGCAAGAGTCGCTCGTCTTGAAACTCTGGTGGAAAATAGCATCAAAAATAGTGAACGTGCGATTGCGGATTTCCGAGAGGAAAGTAAGACTACTCGACGCACGATCGTTATCACAGGTATAAGCTCTGTTTTCGCAATCGTGTTTGGTGTAGCGGCATTTAATGCAACCTTACTTTCGAATATGCTTGATTCATTTGGGATGGGCAAAGACGCAAGAGATACAATCAAGCTTGAAGTGGCAACCCAGAATAAAGAGATGACTGCCAAATATGAAGAGATGAGTGGCAAATATGAAGAAATGAGCGGCAAATATGAGGAGATGAGTGGCAAATATACAGAGATGAGTGGCAAACTGGACGACCTAACTAAAGCGGTGAACCAGTTGATTAGCGCTCACGCTAAGACTAATCTGTACTAGCTAATCTCATTATCAGGCCCCAGCGAGCGCCATTTCTAAATCAGTAGAATCCAACGGTTCCGTCAGACTTCAGATACGTACCGGAGACGGTGCGCCCAATATTCTGTTCATAGATGCATTATTGCATCAATTGGAAAATATGCTCTCTTCGTGGCAATATCACTCTGCCATATCCGAATTGATTCAGTGAAATCCGAAAAATCTCGTCCGTCTGACGTTGCCGTGTGATTATTTGTGTCGAAGCGAATTGGCTAGTTCTGGCGATGCCAAGGCCAATTTGCAGGAGATTTGGCATATAATCCACGGTGCTCTTGAGCTTAAACGGCTTGGCCCACGCGGCTTTCCCGTACTCGCCGTAGTTAAATGGATATAACCGACCCCTCCTAAGGGCCAATTACAGGTTCGATTCCTGTCGGCGAGGCCATAATGCTTTTCTGATTTTATAAAAATATAAAATGATATAAAAATCAAAAAGTTAAGTGGTTATGGTTTTTGCTCGTTTTATCTATGAATAGAAACTCAAAATAAAACCACCCATAAATCACCGAAAAGCTACCCACGATGGCTAGCATATAGAAGACCATCGAAAGTAATCGCGATTCATAACTTATGGAATGAAGAAAGCCTTCAGGTCTCACTTGCGAAAATTTCTACATCCTTCCTCTCTTTCCCCTAAACCGCCAAACACCAACCAACAAAGCGGGAATCCCCTCCTCACACAATACCAACCACCGAATCAACTTCCGCCACCCAGCAACACCTTCTCCAGTAAAGACTCCATCAAAACCAGCTAGAATCTAAATACCCCACCCAACCCTGGAGCCAATATGTGCGGTCGAATAAGACAGGCCCGGCAACCTGCAGAGTATTTTGAGAGCATATTCACGGATATGAGCAAGGTATTCAATCTCGAACCCGGCCTGCGTTTCAATGTACCGCCGGGCACGACGCCGATGGTGATTCACGAACTGGCCAGTACTCGGCTGGTTGAGCGTCAGTTCTGGGGATATGCACCTGCCTGGTACAAATATTCGCCCGTGAGCAATGCACGGCTGGACAAGATTCTGGATAACTCCCCTTTCTGGCGGATTCCGATGACGCACAGAATGATTGTGCCAGCGGACGGGTGGTTTGAATGGACGGGACAGAAAGGTAACAAACAGCCCTGGTATATCCGTCCGGCCGATCACTCCCCGATACTGATGGCCGCGATTTCGGGCTGGCAGGACGATGAAACGCCCGGCAAGCACACGGGGTTTGCCATTGTGACGGATGACGCCGCCGGTGGTATGGTTGATATTCACGACCGGCGCCCGGTAGTGCTCACGCCAGAGCACGCCCGGGAATGGCTGGATCCGGATACAACCATGGAACAGGCAAAGCAATTATTGTCCCTCGCCCGACCGGAAGCTTCATTTGAATGGTATGAAGTCACCAGGAAAGTTGGAAACTCCCGGTATCAGGAGGAGGATTCGGCGGATCCTGTTACGATGGATGCTAGCAGCGGAAATCTAAAGTTCGAATAAACACCGCAGCATTAGCGGCTATCCCATTTTTTCAGCACAAAGCAGACATCCATTTTGGCCCAGAATATCTACGACAACGACGATTTTTTCGCTGGCTACAGCCAGCTTCCCCGACAAACGCAAGGTCTTGCCGGCGCGCCGGAGTGGCCGGCAATTCAGGCAATATTGCCTGATCTGCAAGGCAAAAGCGTGGTAGACCTGGGCTGCGGGTTTGGCTGGTTTTCCCGATGGGCGAAAGAAGCCGGCGCCAAATCAGTACTTGGTTTGGATCTCTCCAAAAACATGATCGAGCGGGCAATGCAGAACACCGACGATGCCGATATCCAGTATCAGGTTGCCGACCTTGAGACACTCGAATTACCGCAAGGCACGTTTGATCTAGCTTACAGCGCCCTCACCTTTCACTACATCGAAGACTTTCATCGCCTGGTACGCATGGTGCATCGCGCGCTTAAACCCGTAGGGCACTTTGTATTTACCATCGAACACCCAATCTACATGGCCGCAACGCATCCGCATTGGATTTCAGATGAAGATGGAAGAAAAACCTGGCCGGTAAATCAATACGCTATTGAAGGCGAACGTCGTACCAACTGGTTTACAGACGGTGTTCTTAAATATCATCGAACGATAGGCACAACAGTGAATGCTTTGATCGCCGCAGGATTTACCATCCGCCATTTTGAAGAATTCGCTCCTGATGCAAATCAGATCAAAAACAATCCGAATTTGGCGGAGGAACTGGAACGGCCGATGATGTTATTGATTTCTGCGCAGTCTTAGTGCTTATTTAATGGTCAGCATTCTTTTCTGAATTTCCTGCACGAGCGCCTAACGAGTGCTACGCATGCACATCGTATTTGTCGCGCGAACGATTGATCTATGATCTTACTGAAAGCGAAATGTAGTTGATCAATGAATGAGTTTTTGCGCCACCGCTTGAGAACGCCAACTACCGCAACGTATACCTAAGTGCCCAGAAATAATCCAGCTCCAGATACTCACTGCTGTAACTGTACGCCGATACTGCATCATACAATTGCGATTCTGTTGGGAAATTTTTGAGTACGCGATGGGCGGACCCATCGTCCAGATGTCGTATTTGGTAGGTATTTCCCGCCTCATCCGTTTCAGCCAGTGGTGTGCTGCTACCAGCGACATAGCGGTTATCCATAAAGACAACTGAAGCACCCGGTTCAAGCGCAACATGAAGGCCCCGTAGAAAGCCATCAATCTGATCAAGTGGAATGTGTGACCACCAGAAGCCGGCGAAAGCTGCAGAAAATGGTTTATCAAATTTGGGCAACTGGTAGGCGTCGCCTACCATCCATGTGACGTCTCCTGGTACACCGCGCTCCCGCGCAATGTCCAGCGTCTCAACTGCGGCGTCCACCGCAACGACTTTCTTGGCGGTTGCTGCATAGAACTGCGTCCAATACCCGGTGCCGCAGGCCACCTCTAATACCGAGCGGTCTTCCAGAACTCCGGGCAACCACAATTGCAACTGTCCAAGATCTGCCTGTCTTTCAGGCTTGGAATAGATGCGGTCATATTCCACTGCGCGCGCTGCATAGTAGTCTTTCATTTCTCACCGCCATGTCGAATTTAATAAAGCAGAATTCCCAGTGCACGTTGCTGTTGATTGACATCGAGCACACAGAGAATTGTAATGGATTGAACAGACCAATAAAGTATCTCAAATAAAAAGCGACTGCAATTACTGCAGCCGCTTTTTCGTCCACTCAATTTGTGATTATTACTTCTGAACGTTTACCACTGATAGGCAACACCTGCGCCATACACCAGATGTCCTCGGCTGTTGCCACTCAGACTGCCTTTTACAATCCAGTTGCCACTTGGAGATACCCTGGACAAACCGGCAGCGTAACCTTGCTGTCCTCGGTAACCCGCCGTGGCAATCGCGAAGGCATTTTTTCCAGGTAGATAAGATTGCGGGAGATTGGCAATGGCGCTAGCTGAAGCTGAACCGGCGTCTGCGTCCGCAGCAACGCGATCGATCCGGTTGTTCAGGCCGGATACCACCTTATTAAAGCGGTTATTATAGCCATCGAAAATATTATCAATCCGATTGTTCAAGTTGCTGACACTCTGATTGAGCTGCGCCACATTGACAGCGTCATGATTCTTCTCTCCATTAGCAACATTGACGATCGCTTTATTGGCTGCGTCAATGCCTTCACGCATTAGCGCCGGGCCGTGGGCAACGCGAAGCGTATCGGTTGCCGACACAGAACCAGCCGCCACGGAGTCAGCCATAACAGCGTCAGCTTTTACTGTTTCAACTTTGATATTTGGTGTTGTGGAGACAGACACTGCATTCCCATCACGTACCAATTGAATGTTGTTGCCCGCATTCAGTCCAACGGTTGAAAATGGCTCGACAGCCGTAGGAGTATCGCCATTTACTTGCAGGTTCCAGCTACCGCCACCAGCGCCTTCAATGGCAGCAGCAGAGACAGTCAGATGTTCAATCGCCTGATGAACAGCATAGAGCTGACTACCGTTGATGGCATCTGTGGACGTTGCAGAAATTCTTCCTGCTGCTACATTGGTGATCTGTCTTTCGGCATCCACGTTGCCCACAGATACTACGCTTTCAGGGGCTGCGCCTGCGTACCGATAAGTGTTGCCTTTAATAGTGCCGCTAGCAAACGGATTGGCCTGACCCTCAACAGCGTATTTACCGATAGCTACGCCCCCGGATAAAATAGCCTCGGAATGAGCACCAATGGCAATGCCACCATTGTGTGATGTACTGGCATGGCCGATAGCTATGCTGTTGTCGCCTCTGACATTGGACTCAGAGCCGATGCCGACCGAGTCGTTGGCGATGTTATAGGACATATCACGGTAATGAAAATCCTCGTATTCGATAGCTTTCGTCGCATAACTACCCAACAATACATTACCTGAACCGGATAACATTGAGCCGCTGTGCGCTCCCATCACAACATTATTATCGCCACGCAAAAGTTTCGCGGTTTGAAAATCACCCACCGCCACGTTATTGGAGCCTGTCAACTGCCAAGAAGTCTGATAACCAACGCTGACATTGTTTTCCCCCGACAGTGCCCAGGCACTTTCCGTACCAACTGCTGTATTTGAATTTCCTTCAAGCCCCTCACCAGCCATGTCCCCTATTATCACGTTCGTTGATCCGGTCACACCACGTCCAGAGCTATCACCCAGTGTTATATTGCGGCCGCCTTTTATGCCGTAGCCAGCTTCGGCACCGAAAGCAAGGTTGTAGTTTCCAACAGTAAAGCTACCCGCGCCATTTCCGACAGCTAAATTGCCACTCCCGTGACTCCCCATACCCGCAGTAGATCCAATGCCAATATTCCCGCGGCCTTCCACCGCAACGGGCTCGTCGTTCTCACTAGTACGAGACACCCCTAATGCGTAGTACCCTATAGCCAGATTCATGTCGCCCTTCATGCCGTGGCCAGCTAGATATCCAATGGCGGTATTCCCGTACCCATTGCTCGAGTCGCCCGCACTTCTACCCAGGAACACGGATTGACTGAGCACTGCGTCCCGTCCGGCACCAGCACCGAGAATCAACGACGGACCGCTCTCACTCGTATTTTGTCGTGAGTTTTGCCCTGCCTGTTTTCCTATCACAACATCGCCTTCCCGGACCGTATTTGCTTCTTCTCCAATTGCGATACCGCCATCCTCTATTGGATCGACCGGCATGTAGGCATAGAGCAACTTCTCTTTGTCTATTCGAGCGGAGCGAACCACCCGAGCCCCCTTGCCAATCGCAATTCCGTGCGGAGAATTGGCATTCGCTCCTGCACCTATCGCTATACTGCCTAATGCGCCTTCTGTAGACACCTCGCGCCCTATAGCTACCGAATCCTCTGCCAATGCAGGTGCGGCGATATCCCTGACTTCGTCACGGGTACCCTGCATGCTCAGCAATCCAACGCTTCCTACATCTCCTTTAGCCAGACAGAGCCAATCCAGAGAACCATCACCACGTTTTGCGGCGCAACCGGCAATCCTGCTGCCCTCTCCATCAAGTATTGCAGTTGCCGGTACCGCAATTGCAGTGGTGGGATTTACAATGCCACCCAGCGCAATCAATAATGTGTAAACAGACAATCTCCTTGAAAATCGTGGAGTTGAGCCGTCTACGCGTTTGCATGAAGTAACCGTTGAGAGTTGAGATTCGTTTGGCAGCAAGGCTGCGTTGAATTTTGTGATGCTGACTTGATTCAGCCTGGACCGATAGAATGTGACCATTTTTTCTCCGCGATTTGGCCGCGCATCAGACGGTGTGATCGGCTAATAATCAGCACGCAATTCAGCGCGGTTACAAATTAATACATTTTCCTGAATGCCGCGAAGTTTATCCGCATATGACCCTAAGAGCAACGTAGCTTCTCGTTAAACCACGTAAAGTTGGAAAGGAAAAATAAACCTGCCGTTTGCTCCGTCCGCATATATTTTCAATTAGCGATTTATTATTTTGAAAAACGGCCCGTCAGCAATGCAGTCGCAAAGGGAAATCTCCAAAACAACCATTACGTGCTTGGGATTAGAACACTCAGGCTCAGACGTAGCACTTCCACGCTGAACATCTCGCTGACGCGCAGACCGGTGGCATAAAGGGTTTCCTGCATTGCACGGTCGCGCCGTCTCAGTGCCTCTTTCGTGTTAGGCACCCTCAATTGTCGGCCCACCTGTGCTTCTCTCATAGTTTTAATAAAAAGCACAGGCGGCCTGGCAGACCGCCTGATCATTATGAATCGATGCGCTACTTGTAAGTAGTCCTTAGTGAGCGTAGCTCAGGGAAATTCTGACTTTCCCGAAACGCATCGATTTCGCTCTTTACCATTTATAGGCAATACCCGCGCCGTACATCATATGTCCGCGGTTGTTACCACTCAGGCTGCCTTTGACGACCCAATGGCCATTTTCAGATACCCTGGACAAACCTGCAGCGTAGCCTTGTTGACCTCTGTACCCTGCTGTGGCAATCGCGAAGGCATTTTCGCCGGGCAGATGAGCATGCGGCAGATTGGCAATAGCACCTGCAGTCGCAGAACCAGCATCGGCGTCAGCAGCAACGCGATCAATTCGATTATTCAGGCCGGATACCGCCTTATTGAGGCTGCTAGTATAGCCATCGGAAATACTATCAATCCGGTCGTTCAAGTTGCGGGCGCTCTGATTGAGCTGCGCGACATTGACGGCATCATGATCTTTTTTACCATCAGCAACGTTGACGATCGTTTTATTGGCAGCATCAATGCCGTCACGTGTCAGTGCCGGACCGTCAGTGACGCGTAGCGTATCGGTTGCAGATACGGAATCAGCCGTCACAGAATCAGCCATCACAGAGTCAGCCGTAACAGCATTAGCCTGGACTGATTCGACTTTAATATTTGGCGTTGTTGAGATAGACACTGTATTTCCATCACGTGCCAGTTGAATGTTGTTGCCCGCATTCAGACCAACGGTTGAAGAGGGCTCGACAGCCGTAGGAGTATCTCCATTTATCTGCAGATTCCAGCTGCCACCACCAGCACTATTGGAGGCAGAGACCGTCAGATTTTCAATGGCCTGATGAACAGCATAGAGCTGGCTACCGTTGATGGCATCTGTAGATGTAGCAGAGATTCTGCCCGCTGCCAAGTTGGTGATCTGTCTTTCGGCACCCACGTTGCCCACAGACACGACACTTTCTGGCGCAATGCCAGCATACTGATAGGTAATACCTTTAATCGTCGCACTGGCAAATGGGTTGGCTGTGCCTTCAACCGCGCCTTTACCGATAGCAACACCACCAGCAGTGGTTGCAGTGGCATCCATGCCAATGGCAACACCAGCCTTGTCTGCAGTACTCGTATGACCGATAGCAACGCTGTTGTCACCTCTGACGTTGGATTCAGAGCCGATGCTGACGGCGTCATTGACGACGGCATAGGGTGTATCCGCATTCAGGAGGACACCATGGCCCGAAGCATCATATCCGTCGCCCAAATCCCAGGGTTTAGCCGGGCCAGTGGCATGACGTCCCAGTAATACGTTGCCGGAACCTTGAGTCAGAAAACCACTATTTGCACCCATAGCGATATTGTGGTCGCCAACGGATGCGATGCCGGCGGCTTCTCCAATAAATGTATTGTGGCTGCCATGACTAGCAGCGCCCGCGAGGCTTCCGACAGCAAGATTAGCGTCGCCTTCCGCTGATCTGTAATACGAGGGATCGTGATAGTCGAACGAGAGACGGTCATAGTCGATGCCTTCCATATAGGGCTGCATTTTCCCTAACGCGAATTCACCAATAGCGATGTTTCTACTGCCATTCAGACCATAAGCCGCTCCTTCACCGATAGCAGTAATATACGTACCTTGACTTGACTCACCCGCCTTGGTACCTAAAAGCACAGCACTACGGTAAGCTGCGTTACGACCTGCGTCGAGACCAACGATTACAGACGGGCCGAGTGATTCTCTCCAATGATCATTATCGCCCGGGCCATAAGTCGAACTATTTAGAGTCTGCGCCCCTTCCCCTGCATGGGCTCCTATCACGACGTCGCTTTCTATATGCGTAGCCGCCTTGTTACCAATGGCAATTGCACCATATCTTTCGGGTGACTCCTCACCAAAGTCTTTGTCTTCAATTATTGAAAACGGAAATCGGACAAGTCCCAGCAGTCTACCCTCGCCATGGTGACTGCCACCATGATTGCTGCCGCTATACGCCTTCGCACCTTTACCGATAGCAACGCCGTTCACTTCAGCCCATACCTTTGCCCCGATCGAGATGCTGCCGTGAGTATAAGAGTGGTCAGGAATCCGGTCATCGTCCTCCCCTGACCATAGGCGCCCAATAACCACCGCATCACCTTCCATTGCTAGTCTATGTTGCCATCCCTCCTCAACCTGTTCCCTGGTAACGTCAAAATTAATCAGACCCACACTTCCATCAATATCCATCGCAAGACAAGACCAGTTTTGGACTTCATCTGCATCGTCGGTGTGCCATGCCCTTTCACAGCTACCATATCCTTGGTCATATGGATCAGGAAAATCTCTCGCACTCGCAACGTTCAAATACCCAACCCCACCCATCGCAAGTAGCAATGCGCAAACAGTGGATTTCAGTGAGAAACGTGGTTTGCCGCTTTCTACGTTCTTGCGAGATGCACGCGTTGCACCGCGACTCGCGCCAGGGAAGGATTTTGTGGTGGAAGTGGTATTGCCGGCGCGATGCAGCACGGACCGATAGTAACGGGTCATGATTTCTCCGCGAGTGTGCCGTGCGACGGATGCTGTGGTTGCCAGTTAAGCAATTTCTATACCGCGCACGTAGAAAAAACTAAACAAGGTGTTATGAAAACGCGCGGAATTTTATCTGCTTGCTATTCAGAAGAGAATGCGGCTTGCTGTAAATGCCGGTGAAGATGGAAAGGAAAAATAAACCGGCTATGCAAAAGCGCACGAATCTTTTTCAATGACTAATTATTATTTTGAAAAAGGGTCAGAACGGTTTGAATTTCAGACCTGTATATTTCGAACCTGAATTTAAAAGTTGGCCACACGCAACACTGGAAATACCCGCCTCCCCAGCTCCCCACACTACCCCACTACCTCACTACCCCGCATTCGCCACATTCACCGGTTTAGCTTTCAGCAAATCAACCAGCACTTGCGGCGCGATGCCCAGCAGGTAGCCGCGTCTTCCGCCGTTGATAAAAATCTGTGGAAGCGCCATTATGCTTTCTTCTACCCACACGGGCATTTGCTTACGGGTTCCGAAAGGAGAGGTTCCGCCTATCTGGTAGCCCGAATGTTTAGGAGCAATAGCAGGCTGACAGGGCTGCATTTTCTTGACGCCGATTTGTCGCGCCAGATTTTTCATGGAGACTTCGCAATCGCCGTGCATCAGTACGACTTGCGGCTTGGCATTTTCATCTTCCAGTATCAGCGTTTTGATAACGGTGTGAGGATCCACGCCCAACTGACGCGCCGCTTCATTCGTACCACCATGATCCACATAGTCATAGGGATGTTCGGTATACGCGATCTTGTGCTTTTTCAGCATCTGCGTGGCGGGGGTTTCGGAAACGTGTTTGCTTGTTGCCATGATGCGTTTTTCAGGCTCGTGGATGATGGGTGGCGTGCAGCTGTTTGAGCCGCTCGCGTGCTACGTGAGTGTAAATCTGTGTTGTGGAAATATCTGCATGTCCCAGCAGCAACTGAACCACGCGCAGGTCCGCACCGTGATTGAGCAGGTGTGTGGCAAAGGCATGACGCAGGGTATGCGGTGAGAGTGGCGCATGAATGTCTGCCTGCAGCGCATATTTCTTGATGAGTTGCCAAAAGGCCTGGCGGCTCATGCCTGCGGCACGCCGGGTCAGGAACAGGTCATCAGATTGCTTGCGCCCCACCAGTTCCGGACGGGCTTCTTTCAGATACCGTTCCAGCCAGTACGCAGCCTGAGCACCCATGGGCACCAGCCTGTCTTTGCCCCCCTTGCCCATCACGACACGAATCACGTTTTCATTCAGGCTCAAGTGCAGCACTTTCAGAGCGACCAGTTCGCTCACACGCAGGCCAGTGGCATATAAAGTTTCCAGCATGGCGCGGTCGCGCAGGCCCAGTGCCTCTTTCGTGTTCGGTGCCTCCAGGAGTTGATCTACCTGCGCTTCGCTCATGGTTTTGGGAAAGCGCACAGGCTGTCTGGCAGACTGCAGGGTCAGACAGGGATCTTCACTGATCTGTTGGGTTCGGATGGCCCAGGCAAAGTAGCGCTTTAACGTTGCAAGGCGACGATTGGCCGTGCTTGCCTTACTGCTGGCGTGCCGGGAGGCGAACCAGGCGTCGATGTCTTCGCGAGTTGCCTGCAGCAATGTTTTGGGTGGTTTGGCGCGCGCCAGAAAGCCCGCGAAGCCTTTGAGGTCACGGCGGTAGGCCATTAATGTGTTCTGCGACAATCCGTCTTCCAGCCACAAGGCATCGATGAAGGGATCGATGTCCTGCTGGTGTTCGGCTGCGGATTGCGAAGCGTTGCCTTTACTATCGTCCACGGTAATTTATTTAGATCAAAAAATTGGTTAGCCCTTCTGCTGTGGCTTTCTGATTTATGATTGGATTCTAGCCCAGATTTCCTCATTCACCACGTTTCCTGTTCCATGCACACTGCCCTGCTTGTTATTCCAGATTGTTTTATTGTTGCGTTGGGTTGGGTGCTGCTTCACAAGCTGAAATTTTCTCCTCAGTTCTTCAGCAATACCGAGAAGCTGGTTTACTACATCCTGTTTCCGGCGCTGCTGGTCAAGTCCATTTCCTCAACGCCGATTTCTGCCGGTTCTGCCACGCAACTGCTGGCAATTTCCATCATTCTTTGCCTGGCTGGCTATGTGACGGCCTGGCTGGCCCGACCGGTTTTGCAGCCGCGTCCCATTGCCCTGGCCTCGCTGGCCCAATGTGCCTATCGCTTCAATACCTATGTGGGATTTTCCCTGTCGACTGCACTTGCGGGCAGCGAAGGACAGGCGACCATGGCGGTGCTGGTGGGATTTTCTGTACCCATAGCCAATGTGCTAGCGGTCAAATCGCTGGCCCGGTTTCAGGGCTCGAATGTCTGGCTGGAAATTCTCAAGAACCCTCTGGTACTGGCAACGCTTGCGGGTCTGCTGCTGAATTTTTCTGGCATCGGCCTGCATTCGACCGTATCGCTCACCCTGTCCAAGCTGGGCGACAGCGCCATTCCACTGGGGCTGCTTTGTGTAGGCGCCAGCCTGTCTCTGGCGGGCGGCAGTCAGGACAAAAAGGTCATCGGCTGGATTCTGGCGGTACGCCTTCTGTTAATGCCCGTTTTTGCCTTTGCACTGGCCATGGTGTTTTCGCTGACACCGCTGGTCACCAGTATTCTGGTGCTTTTTGCTGCTTTGCCGCCGGCGTCGGCCGCCTATATTCTGGCCGCCAGGATGGGCGGCGACGGGCGCAGTGTGGCCACGGCAATCAGTCTGGGGACGGTATTTTGCGTTTTTACCATCCCGTTCTGGCTGTCCGTGGTTCAGAAATTGGTAAATTAGCCACGCTTCATTTGCAAAATTCGTATTAAATATTAAGCTGTTGCCACGTTTTTCTTATTATTTACCTTATATTTTTTTCGTGGAGCCGCCCAATTTCCATGTCCAGTACGCCCCTGCCCCCTGATTCTGCCCTCTATAGTCATGCCCTGTTTCTGCCCGATGAGGCGGCTACCGAAAGTCTTGCCGCACATCTGGCAGCCATTTTTTCTGATTATTTTTCAACAGCTTATGCTGAACCCGCCACCGAAGGAAAGCGTGCTGCCGTTTATATGAAAGGCGATCTGGGCGCTGGAAAAACCACCTTTGTGCGCCACTTTCTTCGCTCCATGGGCGTGAAAGGACGAATTAAAAGCCCGACCTATACTTTGCTTGAAACCTATAATATTTCTAGTTTATACTTGTATCACTTTGATTTTTATAGATTTAGCGATAACAACGAGTGGCTGGACGCTGGCTTTCGCGAAAACCTGAGCGAAAACGCAATTGTTTTTATAGAGTGGGCAGAAAAAGCAGGACCTGGGCTTCCGAAGCCAGATCTTGAACTGAACCTGATATATGAAGCGGCAGGTAGAACGGCACAAATTAACGCTTTTTCGGAAAAGGGCAAGACATGGATAACTCAGCTAATACAAAGGCAAATGCCAGCAAACGGCTAAGCCGTCGTCGCATTCTGGGTGCGTCTGCTACGCTGCTGTCCCTCCCTGTCGTCTCCAAAGTGGCCTCGGCGGCAGCCGGCCAGATTCTGGCGGTACGAACCTGGCCCGCAGACGAATATACCCGCGTCACCCTGGAACTGAACGCACCCCTCAAGGCCGAGCACTTCATGCTGGGCAATCCCAACCGGCTGGTTGTGGACATTCAGGGTCTGAGCATCAGCCAGGCGCTCAATTCGCTCATTTCCAAGATTCGCCCCAACGATCCCTATATTTC
>JBEBTQ010000006.1:0-25044 GCA_040393685.1 Advenella kashmirensis
CCCTCCTTTCAAACAGGCGGTTCTGGCCAGTTGCGTTTTGTCCGTTTTTGCCTGCGCGTCAACCGCAGCAGTGACAGCCGAGCCAGTCACCGCAGCCGCGAGCACAACTCCACCGGTTACCGCTGCCGATGCAGGCAATACCGCCGCCCCCATCACTGCAGCTGACAGCACAAGCACAGCCCCGGTCTCCGCCACCAGCTCAGCCCCCACCGGCAACGTGACCCAACTGGGCGCTATCGTTGCCACCAGTACCCGCATGGATCGTCCTGCAAACGAAATCCCCGCGTCCGTGACCGTTCTGGATGGTTCGCAGATTCGCGACAACGAAATGCAGGTCAATCTGTCTGAAGGCTTGCGCGGCATTCCCGGTCTGACCTTGCGCAACCGTCAAAATTACGCCCAGGATCTTCAGCTCAGCATTCGGGGCTTTGGCGCGCGCTCTGCCTTCGGTGTGCGCGGGGTCCGCCTGTATGTCGATGGCATCCCCGCCACGATGCCGGACGGACAGGGCCAGACGTCCAATATTGATCTGTCTTCCATTGATACGGCCGAAGTCCTGCGCGGCCCATTCTCTACGCTTTACGGCAATTCTTCGGGCGGCGTGGTGCTAACGGAAACCGAAACCGGCGAGGGGCCGCTGAAACTGACACCATCGTTTGCCGCAGGCAGTTACGGTCAGGTTCGTTACGGCATGAAGGCCTCTGGCTCGCGAGGAGACGGACCTGGCGCCATCGACTATCTGGTCAGCACCAATCATTTCAGTACCGACGGCTATCGCGAGCACAGCGGCGCAGAGAAGAACCAGGTCAACGCAAAACTGGGCATGCAAGTGGGCGACAGCGGCCATCTGAGTCTGCTGATGAATCATGTAGATATTTCCGCAGACGATCCTCAGGGTCTGACGCGCGAAGAATTCGAAAACGACCCGCGTCAGTCTTCGCCCAACGCGAAAACCTACAATGTCCGCAAGACTACCAAGCAGACCCAGGGCGGTCTGGTGTATGAACAACCCTTGTCAGATCGAACTGATCTGCGTGTCATGGGATATTACGGCGAGCGCGAAACCCGACAATTTCTGTCCATCCCGATTGCTGCACAACGCGCCCCGTCACACGCCGGCGGTGTGATCTGGCTCAAGCGCCAGTATGGCGGCGCCGATGTTCGGCTTACTTCACATGTGTCATTGGCGGATCGTCCACTGACACTAGTCGCGGGCGTGTCCTGGGATACCATGCGCGAGGCGCGTAAAGGCTACGAAAATTTCATTGGTGATCAGCTTGGCGTGCAGGGCAATCTGCGACGCGATGAAATCAATACCGTCTGGAACCTGGATCCCTATGTTCAGGCTTCATGGAATTTTGCAGACAACTGGACCCTGGATGCCGGACTTCGCTACAGCAACGTCCATTTCAAATCGGCTGATCGATATATCACAACTGGCAATGCAGACGACAGTGGCACTGCCAGCTACAGCAAGCTGCTGCCGGTTGTTGCGCTGAATTATCAGGCCACACCCGATTTATCCTTTTACGTGACGGCGGGTCGCGGTTTTGAAACGCCCACCCTTAATGAATTGTCATATCGCATCGACAGCGAACCGGGCCTCAATTTTGGTCTGAAACCTGCCAGCAACACCACGCTGGAAGCGGGGGCCAAAGCCAGAGTGGGCGGAGGTCAGCTGACCGCCGCCGTATTCCGCACCTATACCAAAGATGAAATCGTCAGTGCCGGTGGCTCAGGCGGAAGAACGACCTACCAGAATGCCGGCCGGACTCTGCGCGATGGTGTAGAACTGGCCTGGGATGCTGCGCTGTATCGTAGCCTGCACGCGCGCCTCTCTTATACCTATCTGAATGCGCGATATCGTGACAGCTTCTGCCCCGGCACCTGCAGCGACAGCAACGAGATTCCTTCCGGCAACAAGATTCCTGGCATTGCCCGCGATACGGCGACCGCCTCTCTGTCCTGGGAACCCGAGCAGGGTCTGAATGGCGGCGTGGACGTGGATTATCTGGGCAAAGTCTATGTGAACGATGCCAACAGCGAATCTGCGCACTCCGCCACCGTTACCGGTCTGCATGCCGGCTACAAGTGGAAACGCGAGCAGTGGACTGTGAATGCCTTCGCACGCGTCGATAACGTATTCAAGGCGAAATACGCTGGATCCGTGATTATCAACGATGCCAACAATCGCTATTACGAGCCGGCTCCAGGCCGAAACTGGACGGCTGGCCTGACCTTAAGCTATCAGTTTTAGCTGCTAAAATAAGCGAACAGTTGTCCGTTACACAGGGGATAGAATAATGAATGATCGCAAACCCATATCTGGTATGGCCGGTCTCGGCCTGACCCTGCTCGGTATGCTCACTATGCTGTTTGGCATATTCATGACAGTTGGCGGAGCCTGGCTGGCCATACTTGGCGGCAGCGTCTACTACGTACTGATGGGTCTGGCCTTGCTTCTTTCAGGCTACCTGATCTGGAAGCGCAGTATGGTTGGCGCATGGCTGTATGCCATCGCGTTTATAGCAACCCTAATTTGGGCAGTCTGGGAAGCAGGCTGGGAATTCTGGCCACTGGTCGCCCGCGTTTTTGCATTTGCGGTTCTCGCATTTCTGGTTTCGCTGGCCGTACCTACCTTGCGCCGTGCCGAAGGCAAGGGACCCTGCCGCGTAACGCGCTGGTCCTCATTGGTGCTGGCAGTAGGCATTGTTGTGACGTTTGGTCTGTTCTTCTTCCCCAAATCAGTCATCGAGGCCGAAAATATTGCACCTGTGACCAAAGTCGCTGACAATATCAAGCCATCGAACTGGGAACATTGGGGCAATACCGTCGGTGGAACTCGCTTTGTTGCCATGGACCAGATCAACAAGAACAATATCGGTAAACTAGAAGTCGCATGGACTGCACATACCGGTGATATCCCCGAAAGCACGGGTTCTGGCGCCGAAGATCAGAATACGCCCCTGCAGATTGGCGACACGCTTTATGTGTGCACGCCATACAGTAAAGTCCTGGCCCTGGATGTAGACACGGGTAAGGAAAAATGGCGTTACGACTCAAAAGCGACCGCACCGAACTGGCAGCGCTGCCGTGGTCTTGGTTACTATGACGCCACTGCCGATGCTGATAGTGTGGCTCAGGCCAGCGCCACAGGCGCCCAGGTCGCCGGTGATCAAAACACAACCCCCGCGGACGGTACCACGCCTGCAGGCAATCTGCCTGTCAGTGAGCCTGCCAATGCACTTACTTGCGCAAGACGTCTTCTTCTTCCCACCACCGACGCCCGTCTGATTGCCATCAATGCGGACAACGGCCAACCTTGCACCGAATTCGGCAATCTGGGTACGGTTGATCTGAAGGTCGGGATGGGCGAAGTCAAAGAGGGTTACTATCAGCAAACCTCCACGCCACTGGTGGCCGGCAATCTGGTGATCGTCGGCGGACGCGTTGCGGATAATTTTTCTGTAGATGAGCCGCCTGGGGTCGTTCGCGCATTCAATGTGATTTCCGGCAATCTGGAATGGGCATGGGATCCGGGCAACCCGGAAATCACAGGCCTGCCGCCCGAAGGACAAACCTACACACGCGGCACACCCAATGTCTGGTCTGCCATGTCTTACGACGCCAAGCTCGGCCTGGTCTACCTGCCCACGGGCAATGCCACGCCAGACTTCTACGCCGGACAACGAACAGAACAGGACGACAAATACAGTTCTTCCATCGTTGCGCTGGACGTGAAATCCGGCAAAGTGCGCTGGCATTTCCAGACCACGCATCACGACCTGTGGGATTTTGACCTTCCCGCACAACCGCTGCTTTATGACATTCCTGATGGCAAAGGCGGCACGAATTTCGCGCTGGTGCAGGTTACCAAACAAGGCGAGATATTCATGCTGGATCGCGTTACCGGTAAGCCATTGGCAGAGGTCAAGGAAAAACCGGTACCCCAGGGTAATGTAAAAGGCGAGCGTTATTCCGAAACACAGCCGTTCTCTGTAGGCATGCCTTCGATTGGCAACCAGACGCTGAAAGAGTCTGATATGTGGGGCGCCACCGCCTTTGACCAGTTGATGTGCCGCATCCAGTTTGCCGGCATGCGCCACGAGGGCGTGTACACACCACCCGGAGAAGATCGCGCGCTGCAGTTCCCGGGTTCGCTGGGCGGCATGAACTGGGGCAGTGTCTCAGTGGATCCCACGACCAACTACATGTTCGTCAATGACATGCGACTCGGTCTGGTCAATTACATGATTCCGCGGGAAAAAGTCGGCGCTGGCGCCAGCGGCATCGAAATGGGTGTGGTTCCTCAGGATGGCACACCTTACGGCGCCATGCGTGAACGCTTCCTGTCGCAGCTTGGCATTCCTTGCCAGAAACCACCGTTTGGTACGATGAGTGCGATTGATCTGCGAACACGGAAATTGGTATGGCAGGTGCCAGTTGGAACGGTACAGGATACGGGTCCATTGGGCATCCGTATGGGTATGCCGATTCCGGTGGGTATGCCTACGCTGGGTCCATCACTGGCAACGCAGGCCGGTCTGTTGTTCTTTGCAGGCACCCAGGATTTCTATCTGCGCGCCTTTGATTCATCAACCGGCAAAGAGATCTGGAAATCACGTCTTCCAGTGGGCAGTCAGTCCGGACCTATGTCGTATATCTCGCCGAAAACTGGCAAGCAGTATGTGCTGATCAACGCCGGAGGCGCACGCCAGTCTCCGGATCGTGGCGACTACATCATCGCCTACGCACTGCCTGATGACGCGCGCAAGGATCAATAACAAATGAAATAGCGGACTCCGATTTCATGACCGGAATCCGCTAAATCAAATCTATTCTTACACGATCGCTTCAAAACCCTCAACAGGTTCAGGCCATGGCGTGAGTATCTCAAAGCCATCGGCGGTCACGACAACCATATGTTCCCATTGCGCTGACAGTGAATGATCTTTGGTAACCACTGTCCAGCCATCTGCCAGCTGGCGTGAATGCCGTTTGCCTGCGTTGATCATCGGTTCAATGGTAAACATCATCCCTTCCTTAAGGCGCAGGCCTTCTCCGGGACGACCATAATGCAGAACCTGCGGATCATCATGATAGATCTGGCCAATACCATGACCGCAATATTCGCGCACGATGCTGAAACCTTCGCGATGCGCGACGTTCTGAATGGCATAGCCAACATCACCCAGCGTTGCACCAGGTTTCACCTGGCGGATGCCAGCAACCATGGCTTCGTAAGTGGTATGCACCAGTCGTTTGGCCAGCGGCCCAGGCTCGCCCACAAAATACATGCGGCTTGTATCGCCATACCATCCGTCCTTGATAACCGCGACATCAATATTGACAATATCGCCGTTACGCAGAACCTTGTCTGATGGAATTCCATGACAAATGACATGGTTGACCGAGGTACAGACCGTTTTGGGGAAACCGTGATAACCAATATTGGCCGGGATCGCCTGCTGCACATTCACAATGTGGTCATGACAAATGCGATCAAGCTCGTCTGTGGTCACGCCGGGCTTTACATGTGGCGCAACAATATGCAGCACCTCTGCGGCCAGCCTGCCTGCGATGCGCGCTTTTTCAATGTCCTGCGCAGACTTGATTGAAACCCTCTGATTCATTGACGCGCTCCGGATACTGCAGCGGAGCGGGCAGACGTTGTGCTCATGGTCGAAATGGCATTCAGATCAAAAGAGCCACCCTGTCCGGCCTGTACCAGGAGGCGACAAAGATCGCTATGGTCGAGATCAGGATACATTTCTGCCAGCATGCCAATTCGCATCCAGTGCTCTGCCTGGGCGTTAATGGAGCGGCTCAGCGCCGTGCTGGCAAGACGCAGATTCTCATGCATCTGATCGGAAATTTTTACTATACCCATGTTTGTGGCATGTTCCAGAAAGAAGATAATATTGAACTATATACGAAGCGTATACGTTCAGTATATCATGCCACGAATATCATGATTGCAATGGACGACCTTTGCGGCCCATCAGATAGGCCATGAGCTGACCTGCAGGCAGCGCTTCCAGAGAGCGAACCGACTCCAGGAGCGCCCGTGCCTTGGCCTGACCCGATTCACGCCCCACAAGTGTCATAAAACGTTGCTCGATGCCTTCTACCGACGATATTTCACTGGCTGCAACGTCCGGGAACCAGACTATTTTCATTGTCCCTGCGCCGTGCTTGCGTTCCCAAAGCGCCTGCAGTTGCTCATGCGTATCGGGAAACGAAGGCGCTCCGCTGGCTGCCAGACTGGCGCAAAGCACACCGTCCATGGCCGCCCTGCCTGGGCCTGGAACATCCGTCAGATCATCATCTCTGGACCCCTGTTTCTGCGACTTACAGGACGAAGCGAGCTTCTTGGCATTTTTCGCCAGCCGCATTGCATGATCAGCAGCCAATCCCAATGCGTGACGCGTCGCCTGTTCCGTGAGGCCGCGAGCTTTGGCGGCCGCAGCCGCCGCACCAATCGTCCCGCTGCTCATTCCTGCATACCAGGGATGCTCGGGTTCATCTGCAAGTATGGCTGCAAGCGTGGCTGATGTTGCATATCCCGCCGCCAGTACTTCCATCAGTTTTTTACCATCGGCCTGATACGCCTCTGCACTGCCCCACGCTGCCGGCAAGATGGCCGAATCAAAGGCATGCAAATGGTCCGTGTTTGTTGTGTCCTGGCGTCGAACATCCAGCAGCAAACCGTTAGCCAGCGCAGATAGTTCGGGCAGCAGCGTCTGCTCATCCAGCGCCTGAGCCCCTCGCTGAGCCCCCGATGGCGTCTCGTCTGATGACGGGTCCGGCGCTACGGGCGAATGCTCTGCCGAAGACACCGGATTCGACCAGGAAGTGCCATCATTCAGCGATTCCGGACTTGAGGCGAGCGCGATAATCACTCCCTCCAGTAGCCGCCAGCGAAGCTGCGCAGTCGTTTCCGCCGGGATTTCCTCAAAGGTAAGGGTATTGATGAATCTCGCAAGTTCAACGCTTAGCAACTCTGCGTACCTCTCTCAGCCAATCATGTCCTGTTAGCGACTATTCTGAATTATCGTGCGCGGCAGCGCCACCCAAACAAAAGCCTTTTCTTAACAAAAATCATACTTGTGAGTTTAAAACATTGTTTAGTTAATTTGGCGCCACAGTCAGATGAAAATCTCTGTGGTGTCGAAGGTATCACACGGGAGCGCCAGGTCCCAATATTTATCAGACAGTCATTCCGAATACCCATGCAATTGACATGGGAAAACGACCACTCCGCGACCGTTAGTTCACGCCTGTTGCACGACCTGTTCAGGCGATTGCAGGGGAGCAGAGCGAGCGTCCTTTTCCCAGCTTTGTGATATTTCCTGCCAGCGTCTGGCAAATAACGTCGGGTCCGGCACCTGGATGCCAAAAACGTCCAGCAGGGCATCCTGGGTTTCCTGTGCACTCTCCAGAATGGTCTTGTGCATCTGTCCGTCCCGATACCGTTTGGTCAGCTGATTGTTCAGCAGCGTGTAGCGTCCGTTCTGAAATATTCGGGCTGCAATAATCGAATGCCTGAAGTGAGAAGAGTCGTGCGTCGAAGTGAAATAGTTGACAGGAATATAATCCACCGGCTCCTGACGGGTGAGTTCAAAGCGATACATGCTGCGCCAGCCTTGCTCCGTCCCCAGCTGCAGCCAGTATTCTCCATCGATCAGAAGACAGCGATAAAGCCCGTACTGCGTCTGCTGAGGATTTTCCCGGTTCAGGACAATAGGCGTTGGAATGCTGTTGCCGCCGAATCCAACATCCACAATATAAGGCCGATGATCAATGCGCACATGCAATAGCATATGTGATCGGGGCGTTATCTCGTCATCTTCTGCACCCCATTGCACGCGCGCAATCAGATTGGAAACGGTGAACCCCAGCCGCTGCAGCACATGCGCAAAAAGCAGATTCTGTTCATAACAGTATCCACCACGCTCACTGAAAACCAGCTTTTGTTCGATAGCGGGCAAATCAATAGCGACCAGCCGATTCAGGAACGGATCCAGGTTTTCAAATGCAATAATCTGCTGATGCCGCAGTTGTAGCGCAGACAAGGTCTGCAGCGAACAATCAGTTGGCCCTGTGTAACCAAGCCGGTCAAAATACGCATCCAGATCTATCTGGTACTCTGCTTGCGCGGTCTTCATCAAAACACTCCGGATAAAAAAGTGAAAGAACAATTGCAGCGTTAAACCTCAATTTGTATAGAGATCAACCGGTTGTCCCTGCTTGTAGCAGGACGCTGATTTCTGGTTCAAGCTTAAATGAAATCATGTGGAAGCGCGATTATCTGTCAGATAAAGAGAGGAATATCGCACGCCTGACCTGCTCGCATCAAGGCTGGCTTACACAAAAATACAACTCGGGATCAAAGTTCCACACCAAAAATTCTGACCTCGGCATAGACTGACATGAATATCGGTAAAGTCAGTTGTCAAATCGGACTTGTTTTTAATGCCTGACGGCTGTACGTCAGGCGTTACGACCAGGTCAGGTTTGTTTGTTTTCATTCAGGAGAGAATTATGGCGATCAGCCACGAGTATGAAGTCAGCGTAGAATGGACCGGAAACCGCGGTGAAGGCACTCGTGACTACAAAAGTTACGATCGCGATTTTCTGATTCACGGGGCTGGCAAACCGGACATTGCCGGTTCTTCGGATGCAGCGTTCCGTGGAGATCCGAGCAGATGGAACCCCGAGGATCTTCTGCTCGCCTCGGTGTCAGCCTGCCATAAACTTTGGTATTTGCATTTGTGCGCAGATGCGGGAATACAGGTCACCTGTTACCAGGATCACGCCATTGGCACGATGATCACAGACGCAAGAGGAGGCGCATTCAAAAAAATTATTCTGCGCCCGGTCATTACGATCGTCAACAAGGAAGACATCGGGAAATCGCAGACGTTACATCACGATGCGCACGAAAAGTGCTTTATCGCGAATTCGGTCAATTTCCCGATAGAAATTGATGCGCGAATCAGCGCCGAAACTGCCGACTCGCGCTAGCTCATTAATGCGTCACTTCGCTGTCGGCCCGTTTGCCAAGAATAATGGCGGCAACCAGACCCAGTCCGACGCCAAACATCACGTAATACGTGGGCGCCATGGGTGAACCCGTCTGCTGAATCAGCCACGTCACAATAAACTGGGCAAAGCCGCCAATCAGCATCACTGAAATATTGTACGAAATGGACAGCCCAAGCGAGCGCACTCGCGTGGGGAAAAGCACGGCCATCACGGTACTGAAAACAGCGAAAAAGGCGGATGCGCAAAGTCCGGTGGCAAGCTGAACCACAATCAATTTTGAGATAGTAGGTGCAGCGGTGAGCCAGGAATAGATCGGAAACAGAATAATGAAATACAGAGCCAGAGAGCCAATCAGCAGACGACTGCGACCGATGCGGTCAGCCAGCATACCCATCAGCGGCGTCAGAATCACCACCCAGGCAGCGCCCAGCATTTGCACTTCAAACGTTTCCTGCAAAGGCAGATTCAATATTTTTGTCGCGAACGTCACCAGATAGGTGAAGGTAATGTAGACAGTCACCGTGGCAGCAGCCACCAGTCCAATGCCCATGACGGTTTCTCGCCAGGCACTCACCAGAAGCTCACCGATACTGATTTTGCGCCCTTCTTCGGCCTCCTGTTTTTTGGCATTGCGAAACACCTCGGTCTCATCCAGGCGACGTCGAATATAAACAGCCAGCGGAATAATAAGCAGACCGACAAAGAAAGGAATCCGCCATGCCCAGGCTTCGATTTCTTCCTGGGTAAACATAAAGGTCATAAATGTGCCGGCTGCTGCACCAATTAGCAGACCGACCATTTGACCTGTCATTTGCCATGACCCGTAAAAGCCGCGCTTGCCGGGTGGTGCCATTTCAATCAGCAAGGCTGTTGCCGTTCCGAATTCACCACCTGCGGAAAAGCCCTGTATCAGACGTGCAATCAGAATCAGGACAGGCGCCAGAAGCCCCGCAGTCTGATAGGTTGGCGAAAAGGTAATGATCGCCATGGCCACTGCCATCAGGGAAGTGACCAGTACCAGAGCAGACTTGCGCCCTTTTTTGTCACCATACATACCCAGAATAACTCCGCCCACCGGCCGCATGAAAAAGCCGACGCCGAAAATTGCAGTTGTCATAAGGATATCGTTCAGATCGCCGCTTTTGGCTGACGGATCCACAGGGAAGAATAGTCTGGCGATGATGGGCGTCATGAACGCAAAAACCAGAAAATCGTACCACTCCAGCGCATTGCCGATAACAGCAGCAGCCAGGTTGCGCACTGAAACCTTGGTGGATTGCATGAGTAAGTCCTTTACCGGGTAAAATAAAAATCAAAATACTTTGTAATGCTGTTTTGCACAAGCTCGCCGCATCGGTTCAAATGGAAATGTTGCATTTCTGTGGTTTTTCCATCTAACTTATGCTGCATCAAGGAAATCACATATGAAATCAAGCAACCCCACCAAGGAAGAATGGCTTGCCACACTGGTTGGCATGGATACAACCAGTCGCAACTCCAATCTGGGCCTGATTGAAACAGTCCGTGACGCACTGTCTGCGCACGGTGTAGACAGCTGGCTGACCACTGATGAGAAAGGCGCCAAAGCGAATCTGTTTGCCACCCTGCCCGCCTCTGACGGACAGACGCAGGGCGGTGTTGCCCTGTCTGGCCACACCGATGTGGTCCCCGTTGATGGCCAGGACTGGAACAGCGATCCGTTCGTCCTGCTGCCCGGCGACGACCGCCTGTTTGGTCGCGGTACCTGCGATATGAAAGGTTTTATTGCAACTACCATGGCACTGGTACCGGAATTTTTGCAGCAGGAACGCAAGAAACCTATCCATTTGGCATTTTCTTATGACGAAGAAGTCGGTTGCGCCGGGGCACCGTTCATGCTCAAGGAATTGCAGAAGCGCAATCAGAAGATCGATGGCTGCGTAGTGGGAGAACCCACCGGCATGCGCGTGGTAGTAGCGCACAAGGGGATCAACCTCTTTACCTGCCGCGTACACGGCAAGGCAGCGCATTCATCCCTGACGCCTTATGGCTGCAATGCGATCGAACATGCGGCCCGTCTCATTTGCCATATCCGCGATCTGGCTGATTATTATCGTGATAACGGGCCTTATGACAAGCACTACGATGTGACCTACACCACGATCACCACTAACAAGATAATGGGCGGCATTGCTGTGAATACGATTCCAGGTGAATGCCAGTTCAATTATGAGTTCCGCAATCTGCCCGGCATGCCTGGTGAAGAGATTCAGGCAAAAATTCAGGAATATGTCAGCAAAGAGTTATTGCCTCGCATGCAGAAGGAGTATCCCGACGCGCGCATTGATATCAGCGCCGATGCCAGCGCGCCCCCACTCGAAGCATCGGAACAGGCGGCCATTACCGAACTGGTACGAGCGCTCACCAAAGATCAGGAGACTCGCAAGGTCGCTTATGGAACCGAGGCCGGTCTGTTCCATGATCTTGGCATTCCAACCATTGTCTGCGGTCCAGGCCACATTGAACAGGCACACAAGCCCGACGAGTTTGTCGAATTATCACAACTGAATGACTGCGAAAACTTCCTGAGGAAACTGTCTGCCAGTTTGTAGGTGTTGCAGCGTGATCAGTGATATCGGAACAGTCGTCTTAACTTAATAAAGAAGCGCAATTGTCCGATTTACAAATGTGAGTGCCAGGAACGATGGCGTTTCGGGCGATGACGTCAAATGCAATGAACGTTAATCGCGCTCACAAAGAAAAGGCAGGTCTGTATCACACAGCCTGCCTTTTTCATTTAATTCACAGTCGCCATAACAATTGCATCATCGATTGCACAAACGCTCCCGTTAACACGCCTGCAACAGCGACTTTACCGGCATACGCAACGGCGCTACTGAGAGCGCCGCCACATCCCAACCAGTTTATTTGCTGCTTGCCTTTTCGCCTTCGTCATCATCCAGAGCGAACACGAATACAGAGTGTCCTGAATCGACGACGTTCTTGAGTTCCGGACTCAGAATCGCAGCCGGAGGCGTCTGGGCATTAGGCCCGGTAACCACGGCAACATACTGCTTACCATTGACGCTGTAGCTCATTGGGAAACCGCCAACCGATGTGTTGACGCGAGTTGACCACAACTTGTCACCATTGTTCTGATCATACGCTGCAAACTCGCGCATGCTGTCGCCAGTGAACAGCAGGCCACCACCTGTTGTCAGCACACCGGAACTGAAGATGGGCTTCTGTTTTTTCACCCAAAGGAACTTGCCGGTTTTGACGTCAATTGCGTAGACGCGACCAACGCTGTCCTCGCCAGGCGCAAATGAAACCGCGCCCGATGCCTGCGCGCCCACAGATTCACCCGTGCGCAATTCAATAGGTTTGGGTGTCAGCTCTTTGCACGAAGAACTCAGCGGCACATAAAGCGCATTGGTCAGCGGGCTGTATGCCCCTGTCATCCACAATTTACCCAGATCGCGACCACCACAAACCTTGACCGTCTGGTCAATGGATTTGGCTTTCAGATCGGTATTGGTAATGACTTTGCCTTCTTCGGTAAAGCCCTTGATGACGTTCTGATAAACGGTATCGCGTGCCCACAACAGTTTGCCGGTATCACGATCCAGCACAAATGCAGTGCCATATTTTCCAGGAACAGATGCAACAACGTCATATTTCTTGCCTGCCTCGACGTCTTTGCTCATATAGGCAACTTCATCTTTGGAAGGCGCAACCTGGCTTTCAACCAGAACGCGTTCAAACGGACTGTCCAGATCCCAATCGTCATTAGGCATGTGCTGGTAGTACCATTTAACCTTACCGGTTTCTGCATCGATTGCCAGCGTTGAGCTTGTGTAAAGCGCATCGCCATCACCACTGCCGCGCAGAATGGATGGATAGGGAATTGGCATGCCTACGCCCCAGAACAGCATCTTGCGTTTGGGATCATAAGAACCGGTCATCCAGGGAGAACCACCCCAGCGATTTTCTTTGGCCAGACCGCCCCAGCTGTCGTCAACTGCCGGATCGCCAATGGTATTCAGACGCCACAATTCCTTGCCGGTTTCTGCGTCATGCGCTGTGATATAGCAGCCACCAGCTGTTCCAGTGATACTGCAGCCGGAAGTACCGGTGAAGACTTTGCCATCAACGACTAGCGGACCTGCAGTAAAGCTGTAGCCTTTTTCCCATTCGTTGACCTGCACTTCCCACATTTTCTTGCCGGTCTTCGCTTCAAGCGCAACGAGCTTGGCGTCTGGCGTTGTCAGATACACGCGATCTTTATATAAAGCGAGCGAGTTGCGCTGACGATTGGCCTGGGCGTCATGATAGCCACCGGTGAATTTTGGCAAAGGCTGTGTGTATTCCCAGATCAGATCGCCGGTTGTCGCGTCCAGTGCCTGCACATGGCTGCGGTTCATCCCCAGGAACATAATGCCGTCATGGACCAATGGTGCGGTTTCCTGCAATCCGCCAATGGGCATGGACCAGGCCCACGCCAGATCCAGTTTTTTTACGTTCTTTTTGTTGATCTGATCCAGCGGACTGTATCCCTGGTTGTCCACGGTACGGCGCCAGCTGGGCCAGTCACCGTCCGCAGGATTCAGAATATCTTCGTTGGATAGCGGTTTGTAATCCTCGATTTTCACTTGTGCCTGAGCAGCACAGGCAAACATCACCGCGGCAGAGATCGCCAGAATGCTATGGATTTTCATTTTTTGTCCTAATCTTCAAATGTCATATCGCGACGTCGCTTGCTTCAGTCATGCGACATCGTTCAAATGTAATAATCAGCGCGCCGCTTTTGCCTGTTCGGCAGAGACACCACCAAAGCTGTTACCCCAGCTGTTACGCACATAGGTGGAGACAGCAGCAACCTGCTCGTCATTGAACTGTCCGCCCAATGCGGGCATGCTGTTGAGGCCGTGAATGATCGTGCTCAGCAACGCCGGTGCATTTGCCAGGCGATCGAATCCTTCCAGCTTGGTCCCAAACGCGCCCTGGCCCTCTGCGCCGTGACAGGCTGCACACGTACTGCTAAAGACTTTGGCGCCTGCCGCCATCAGCTCTGGCGTCACTTCCACATTTTCTGATGCGGCCTGAGGGTGCTCTGCGGTTCCCAGCACCGATACCATCACGCCCACATTCTCAAAGCCCTGGCCATTCATCTCGCCAGGTTTTTTGTCGCCATCGAATCGATAGAGAGGCAAACCGCCGTAGCTTACCTGGGAGATACCTTTATCATTTTTTTCCGCCTTCAGCAGGCCGGGCAAAATATCACGTCCCAGCGGACGGACTTCGGAAACCACAGGTTCCCAGCGCTTCATACAGGCTTCATCACATTTGGCATTGTCATTTGTGATTAACGTGTACAGGGTGCGACCTTCGGCATCCACCAGAAAAGGGGTCATCGTGTCACTTTCGCCTTTGGCGATCAATGTGGCTGTCGCGGAATTCGCTTCTGTACCCTTCCCCTGTGCGTTGGTCGTGGCTGTTGCTGCATGTGCCAGCCCGGCAAAACCCAGGGCAGACGCCCACGCCACTGCAAGGGCCGTTTTTGTCGTGATCATTTTCATTACTTTTCTCTTATTGAAAACCTATGGAGTAGAAAATTTCCGGATTTAATTTTGATGATTTGTCAATGATTTACATCAAATGTATTTAAATGAAATGATATTCCTTTAAATTCGCTGACACAACCGATTCGGGTGGATTTAACTGAATTGTCACTGAAAAAAGATCAACCTCAAGTGTGTTATGGCACGCGAGCCGGGTCTGCAACGTCGCCCAGACGTTGACCCGTTTCGATTGCATTACAATTGAAATTTGTCATCGCCGATGTCATCTATCTTTTTATGCGCTTTCTAACTACTTACACAGGCGACTTCCATGGAAAACCTTGACGTTCTGGTGTTGCGCAAACTCTGTGAATGGCGTCTGTCAGGAAAAAAAGCTCTGCTGGCAACCGTCATTCGTACCTGGGGGTCATCACCCAGACCTTTGGGCTCTGTCATGGCACTTTGCGAAGATGGCGCTGTGGTCGGCTCTGTCTCGGGCGGCTGTATTGAAGACGATCTGATTTATCGCTACACCGGCGGCAGCGACAAGGCGGTGCTTTCAGGGCCTTCCTCTACCTGTCGCGTGAAATACGGCGTCACCGCCGAAGAAGCATTCCGCTTTGGCCTCCCCTGTGGCGGCACGCTGGAAATATTGCTTGAGTTCAATCCGGAACCGCAGGCGCTGCAGGAACTGGTCTCCGCACTCGATCAGGGAACGCTCATGCAACGTATCGTGCGCCTGGGAGACAGCACGGTTCAGCAGCATCCGGTAACTGAACCGCAGCCCATGCGCATTGATGAAACGTTTCTGAGCAACACATTTGGTCCCGAGTTTCGCATGCTGCTTATCGGCGCAGGCCAGCTCGCAGAGTATGTCGCCACCATGGCGCTGTTCAATGGTTTCGCGGTGACGGTCTGTGATCCGCGCATCGAATACCGAAATGGGTGGTCGGTTGCCGGGGTCAGCGTCGTGGCCGAGATGCCCGATGATGTGGTGACCGCCTTCAAACCAGATAGCCGCACCTGTGTCATCGCGCTCACACACGACCCGAAACTGGATGACCTGGCCTTGCTTGAGGCCCTGGCGTCTCGTGCATTTTATGTGGGCGCCATCGGATCTCGCCGCAATAATCAGGCGCGCCGGCAACGGCTACAGGAACATTTCGGGGTGACAGACGCCCAGCTCCACAAACTGCGCGGGCCCATCGGTGTCTATATCGGTAGCAAATCACCCGCCGAGATCGCGGTCAGTGTCATGGCAGAAGTGATTGCCGTTAAAAACGGTTTGATGCTTCCGGAAAATTTCGATGTGACGCACGCCAAGACGCATCCTTCGGAGTATTCCTCCTGATGCAGTTGGCTCAGAGTCCGGAAACCTCGAGCGCCGCGCCCGCTGTCGTCGCCATCGTGCTGGCGGCCGGCAAGGGAAGTCGCTTCGATGCCACCGGCGTCAAGTGCAAATCTGCGCAGCAACTGCCCGATGGCACGCCCATGATTCGTGCCGTCTGTTCAGCTTTGCTGCAACACATTCCAGATATCACGGTTGTCGTTGGAGAGCACGAACAGGTCATTCGCGATGCATTGACGCAACTGCCGGTGAAATTTTTACATTGTTCTGATGCCCACAGCGGGATGAGCGCTTCGCTGCGGCATGCCATCGCGTTAAGCCCAGCGGCAACGGGCTGGCTGATCGCGCTTGCCGATATGCCATTTGTGAAGGCAGATACAATCGCAAAAGTGATGTCTGCATTACTTAGTGGCGCCCGCATTGTGCGCCCTGAATATGATGGAAAGCCAGGGCATCCGGTGGCCTTCGCCACTGAGTTCAAAGACGAGCTGCTTGCGCTTGAGGGCGATGAAGGCGCACGTGCTGTCATCCAGCGGCATCGCGACGCCCTGACGCTCGTTCCCGTCAACGACGCCGGGTGCCTAATTGATATCGACACGCCGGCGCAATTGCAGGAGCATACGGGCCGCTAAGCTGCCCGCTCTCTCCATCTTCCGCTCACGCTTCCTTCAGCTGATTCCCGATGGGCAGATCACGAATCCGTTTGCCGGTGGCAGCGAAAATGGCGTTGCACAATGCCGCTGACACGGGCGGCGTTCCGGGTTCGCCAATGCCGCCCAGAGGAGCATCATAGTCCTTTGCCGGTACCAGATGGACGTGAATCTCGCGTGGGGCACCCATCATGGATGTGATACGGTAGTCATGGAAATTGCTCTGTACCGCCGCACCATTCTTGAAGCTGATTTCACCCATTGTCGCCAGACTGATGCCCATGACGGTGGCGCCCTCGATCTGTGAACGGATGCGTTCGGGATTGACCTGAGGCCCGCAATCCACCGCCACATCAACGCGTGGAATAGACAGCTCTCCCTTGTCCGATATTTCGACATGCACGACCGTAGCGACATAGGTGACAAAGCTGTAGTGCATTGCCAGTCCCATGGCCTGCTGCTTGCTCGCGGTCTTGCCCCACCCGGCGGCTTTTGTGACGACTTCAATCACATTTCGCATACGGCCGGTATCTACCGGATACAACTGGGGTGATTCGTCATGGTTCCATACATCGGACAGTTCACCAGGATCGATACGACGGGGCGGACCAATCAGATCCAGCAGAAAATCGCGATGATCCTTGCCCAGTTCTGCGGCCATCTCCGCAACGAATGACTGAATGGCAAACGCGCGCGGAATATTGGAAACAGAGCGGAACCAGCCAATTCGGGTATGCGCTTCTGCGGGCGGGTTTTCCACGCGTACATTAGGTATGGCAAATGGCACATTGGCCGCGCCCATGCCCAGTTCTCCGGCCGATTGAATATTTGTCTTGGCAAACGTCGAACCAATGGTTGGCGCTGCACTTCGATGCAGCCATGCCGTGACCTTGCCCTTGTCATCTATCGCCGCTTCCAGATGCTCAACAGACACCGTGTGATAATAGGAATGCTGAATGTCATCTTCGCGTGTCCAGGTAACCTTGACGGGTTTGCCGCCCATGGCCTTGGATAACAACCCCGCCTCGACCACGAAATCCGGTTTGGACTTACGACCAAAACCGCCACCCAGCAGCGTCTGATTGACCTTAACGTTCTCGGGCGGCAATTCCAGCCACTTGACCAGCATGTCATGTGTCGCCTGCGGCGCCTGAACACTGGCCCAGGCTTCACATTTGCCATCAACAATGCGTACCGTTGCAACAGGCGTTTCCATCGGCGCCTGCGCCAGATGCGGAATGTAATATTCGGCCTTGATATGCTTATCGGCCGATGCCATGGCCGCCGCGACATCGCCATCATTCCTGACGGCTTTCTCGGCGGGCTTGCGTACAGATTCTTCCAGCGACTTACGAAACTCCGCTGAATCATAACTGGCATGCACGCCACCGTCCCATTCAATTTTCAAAGCCTTGCGACCTGCGATGGCTGCCCAGGTATTGGTCGCAATCACAGCGACTCCGCCCAGCGGATTGAACATGGCCGGCGGCGGCGAACCGGGAATGGTTGTCACTTTGACGACTCCAGGCACCTTCAGCGCTTCCGTATCGTCTACCTTGATCAGCTTCCCGCCAAACACGGGGGGTCTTGCCACGACTGCATAAAGCATACCTTCAAGTCTGATGTCCTGGCCGTATTGCGCGCGGCCTGTGACAATATCCTTGCCATCTGCCAGGTGCGTCTCCCCTTTTCCGATATAGCGAAATGCGTCGGCCGATTTGAGTTTCAGGGTTTGAGGTGCCGGCACCTCCAGACTGGCGGCCTTTTGGGCGACTTCACCATAACCCAGCTTGCGGCCACTCGGCTTGTGGACGAGTTCATGATTGCTGGCTTCCACTTCTGATTCGGGCACCTGCCACTGACTGGCTGCGGCGGATACTAGCATGGCGCGGGCGGCTGCACCGACGCGTCGCATGGGCATAAAGAAATGGCGGACACTTCGGGAACCGTCTGTGTCCTGATTCCCGAAGCGTGTCTCCTCGGCCCAGGCCTGTTTGACCGTGACCCGATTCCAGTCCGCATCCATTTCATCCGCAATAACCATGGGAAGACTGGTGCGCACGCCCTGCCCCATCTCTGCCCGATGACAGAGAATGGTTACCGCCCCATCTGCGGCGATAGCCACAAAGACCAGTGGATTTTCAACCGCGCCATGCGGCATGGAGTTGACCCCATATTTCCTGGGTGCTTTCTTCTCTTCGCCTTCCGCAAAGGAACGTACTGGCAGGCCGACGGCCAGGACCAGTCCGCCAAGCGCCATTCCCTTGAGCATATTGCGTCGACTGATATTGCTGATGTTGGCGTCGGCAGCCGCCATCACAAATGAATTTTCACGAATATTCATTTTGCACCCCGTTCCTGCGCAACATTCTTGATCGCGCTACGAATGCGTGTGTAGGTGCCACAACGACATAAGTTGCCGCTCATGGCGGCATCAATATCGGCATCTGAGGGAGCAGGCGTTTTCTTGAGCAAGGCCGTGGCAGACATGATCTGACCAGTCTGACAGAAACCGCATTGTGGTACGCCCATTTCTACCCAGGCTTCCTGTACTGCCTTGCCTGTTTCATCATCCGCCATTGCCTCAATGGTGACAATTTTCTTGCCCTGGGCGGCAGAGATTGGCGTGACACAGGAGCGTATGGGCTCGCCATCCAGATGCACCGTACAGGCGCCGCAAAGTGACATGCCACAGCCGAACTTGGTGCCTGTGAACCCCAGATAATCGCGCAGTGTCCATAAAATCGGCGTATCGGCGGGCAGATCAACCTCGTGCCGGTCTCCGTTAATTTCAAGTGTAATCATTGCAGTATTCCTTTCTGTTCATTGACCTACAGGAAACCAATTAACTGCATCGCCTTGTCACTGCTGCTTTGGACACAGTCAGACCAGCCTTCCACCTGATTTCGAGTATAGCAAGTCCTGGCAGTTTGTGATCACATTTATTTTTATGACAGTCGCAATATTCACTTACTGCACTTCACGCACGCAAACTCGCCAACACGCCGCGCAGTGACGTCATATCTGCGGCTGGACAAAGAAGGTTTGATAACTGCAGCTCGACAAAGTTGGTTTGATAACGACAGCTTGAAGAGAACGACTTGATAATGGCGAATTGAAAACGTCGAATCAAAAAAGCGCGGATCGTCATGCAGGACGAACCACGCCTATCAGATCTGCGGACCGCGACGGGCAGCCCGCGTTCACAACATCAGATCAAAAGAAGCCCAGCGCTTTCGGGCTGTAGCTTACCAGCAGGCATTTGGTCTGCTGGTAATTGGAAAGCGCCATTTTATGAGTCTCACGACCAATGCCGGACTGTTTGTATCCGCCAAATGCCGCATGTGCCGGATACAGATGATAGCAATTGGTCCACACGCGACCTGCTTCAATGCCACGACCCATGCGGTAGGCACGTGAGCCGTCCCGTGTCCAGACACCGGCGCCAAGACCATAGTATGTGTCATTGGCGATTTCCAGTGCTTCATCTTCATCACGGAAGGTTGTGACCGATGCAACGGGCCCGAAAATTTCTTCCTGGAAGATGCGCATATCATTTTTGCCTTTAAGCATCGTAGGCGACACATAGTAGCCGTCTTCCAGGCTCTCGACCCGGTTGCGCTCCCCGCCTGTCAGGCAGCTGGCACCTTCACCGCGGCCAATATCGATGTATCCCAGGATTTTGTCCAGTTGCGCCTGCGATGCCTGCGCGCCAACCATCGTATTCATATCCAGCGGATTACCTGTCTTGATTTTCTGAACCCGGTTGATAGCTTTTTCGATGAACGCATCGTAAATCGATTCCTCGATCAGGATGCGTGATGGGCATGTGCAAACTTCACCCTGATTGAGCGCAAACATGGAAAGACCTTCCAGCGCCTTATCAAAGAATTCGTCACTCTGATCCATCACATCGGCAAAGAAGATATTGGGGCTTTTGCCGCCAAGCTCTACGGTAGAAGGAATCAGATTGTCGGCAGCGGCATGCAGAATGTGTTTACCGGTAGCGGTTGACCCGGTGAAGGCAATTTTAGCAATCCGCTTATTGGTGGCCAGCGCGTTGCCCGCTTCCTTGCCGTAACCATTCACAATATTGATGACACCGGGAGGGAACAGATCACCGACGATTTCCATCAGAACCAGGATGGACGCAGGCGTTTGTTCGGCGGGCTTGAGCACAACGCAGCAACCCGCAGCCAGCGATGGCGCCAGTTTCCAGATGGCCATCAGAATCGGAAAATTCCATGGAATGATCTGACCCACAACGCCCAGTGGTTCATGAAAATGATAGGCCACCGTTGTGTTGTCGATTTCTGAAATGGTGCCTTCCTGCGCCCTGATGCATCCGGCAAAGTAACGCAGATGGTCAACGGCAAGTGGCAGGTCGGCGGCCATGGTTTCACGCAGGGGCTTGCCGTTATCTATGGTTTCGGCCACTGCCAGCACTTTCAGATTCTGCTCAATGCGATCTGCCATTTTCAGCAGCAGATTGGATCGCTCTGTCACGGAGGTCTGACCCCATGCCTTGCGCGCGGCGTGCGCAGCATCCACGGCGCGTTCCACGTCATCTGCATTAGAGCGCGGAACTTCGCAGAACACCTGTCCATTCACGGGTGAAATATTCTGGAAGTATTCGCCTGAGACCGGCTCTACCCATTTTCCTCCAATGTAATTGCCGTACTTGGTCTTGTAAGGATAATCAGTATCAATGCCGAACTGTTTTAAATCGGATAGATTCATTTTTTCATCTCCAAGGTATTTGTTTTTGAACTGGCGGCGGGCATCAAATCCCGGCGCTTCCCGGTTTCTTCAGCAAACTTCATGCCAGGCCCTTAAAAGCCGGAAAAATTGTGATTTGGAGTAGAATGGTTTTCATGCATGGCCTGCGACACGCAAAACAAAACGCAACGTGTCGCAAATCACGACAGCAAACAGGCAACACAATTGTCATTTGCCTGTTTTTGCGACACTTCTGGAGACAAAGATGTTGCATCAGTCCCTGAACTCTGCCGGCATCGCGCAGCCAAACGTTTTGATCCAGCGTTCCTGGGAACGCTGTGCCAGACATGGACGTGAGCTGGAAGACGAACCCGTTCTTCTTGACCGGGCCGATTTGAATACCCGTATGGATCAATATGCAAGCCTGCTGCAGGCGGCCACGCCGCAAATTCAGGCAGCGCTCGGACTTGTGACGCAGGCGCAGGGTATCGTTCTGCTTTCAGATGCCAGTGGCGTGATTCTGCAGTCTGCCGGCAATAATGCATTTCTGAATAAAGCAGACCAGGTTGCGCTCCGACCGGGCGTCAGCTGGGCAGAAAATTTGCGCGGGACAAATGCAATAGGAACGGCCCTTATTGAAAAAGCATTTATTCGCGTGCATGGTCAGGAGCATTTTCTTTCCCGCAATCGCATTCTGAGTTGCCATGCAGCACCCATCCGTTCGCCGCGTGGCGAGATTCTTGGTGTTCTGGATATTTCAGGAGATGCACGTAATCTGCCAGAGTTCACAGGTGAGCTGGTACGCATTGCTGCCAGTCAGATTTGCGCAGACATTCTCAATGGCGCGCCAGACCACGTCGCCCGAATACAGCTTCAACAGGAACCGGGCCCATTGAACTCCACAAACTGCGGCACCTTACTTGTTGCAGATGGGCAGATTGTGGGCGCTGATGAAAGAGCCGTCGCATTGCTGGACACCAGTTATTCTGCGCTGCTTGACGGGCCGGCTGAGCGCTGGCTGCCACATTGGAATCAGTTGCATGCCGAACCGACGATCACTTACACCGCAGACGGCATGGCCTTCTACGCAGCGCTTCACACCGAGCGCAGCCTGATCGGTGCAGGCCGGGCGGCCAGCTCGGCATTGTCCCGTAATACGGACGCTGGCCTGGCGTTTCCTGCGCTGGCCAGGTCGTCGACAACGCCATCACCCGGGAACAGTCGCCAGACTGCCGCAGCATCTGACATTGCGCGCGCTCCAAATGATGCGCAGGAATTAAAAAACACAGTCTCAAAAGGCCGCCGCACGGTCGAATCTGCCGAAGACCTGCCCAAGCTCGCTCCTGATGTGCAGGACATGCTCAGGCAAACCACACTTGCCATTAACGCGGATCTGGGTGTGCTATTGCTGGGCGAAACCGGTACCGGCAAAGAAGTGTTTGCACGCCATCTGCATGCACGCAGTCTCTGGGCTGATGGGCCGTTTGTTGCCATCAACTGCGCCGCCCTGCCGGAAAGCCTGATTGAAGCGGAACTTTTTGGTTATGAGTCTGGCGCCTTCACGGGCGCACAGCGCAATGGCTCCAAAGGACGCCTGCGAGATGCCAATGGCGGTGTACTGTTTCTGGATGAAATCGGCGATATGCCATTGCAATTGCAATCCCGACTATTGCGGGTATTACAGGAGCGTGTTGTGCAGCCGCTGGGGTCCGATAAAACGTGGCCGGTCCAGTTCGGCCTGATCAGCGCGACCAATCAGAATTTACACACGCTCAGTTGCGAAGAGACATTCCGGCAGGACCTGTATTACCGGATTCAGGATCATCAGGTTCATCTGCCTCCTGTGCGTACACGCACTGACCTGCGAGCCTTTATCTGCGCCGAACTGCGGCGTCATGAAAGTTCGCCAAGCCTGATATTCGATGACAAAACGCTGGATCTGCTTTGCGCGTATCAGTGGCCGGGCAATTACCGACAGCTGCGCTCGGTGCTGAAAACCCTGGCTGCCCTTTTACCTGCAGGAAGCATCATTCGTCCCGAATCGCTGCCGCAGCATGTTCAGTTCATGCTGCAAATAAAACCACTCATGGCAAACGAATCTATCGGGCAGACGCCTGATACCGGCGACTCACAGACCAGCTACTTATCACCATCGTCATTGACGCCGGAATGGAAGGCAGCAGCGACCCATGCCCGTCACAACAGTGCACCGGATATGAGTATCAAAGCGCTGCAACGCCAGCATATCCGCCAGGCACTGGAGAAAAATCGCGGCAATGTGAGCAAGACGGCAAGAGAGCTGGGTTTGCACCGCAGCACCGTCTATCGGCAGTTGGCGGATAAAGAACCCAAGATACATTGAACACCTGTCTGCGACTTACGCCGGTCGGACACAGTATGTAGTCTTATAGCTGATATTTCAGACAGTCAATATTCACACTGTGTGTAACGACACATTCAGGCGCTGTGCTTGCGCTCGTCCATAACGATTGTCCCAGGCAGCGCAGCAGAGAGTCGACAAGTCATGCCGTATCTCCCCTTGCAGAATGTCGCATTCGCCTATTTACCGGCCAAATGCGTATGCGCATACTGTGGCTGACGATCAATCATTGCAAGAGGAAGGACCATGAAAATCGCATCCCGAATTTCGCCCTGCCTGTGGTTCGACACGGAAGCGGAAGCTGCTGCACAATTTTATACAGGCATTTTTCCAGATTCGCGCATTATCCAGACCACCCATTACCACGGCGAGCGCGTGGCCGAGGTCAGCGGCAAGCCTGAAGGAACCGTGCTCACCGTGACTTTTGAACTGATGGGCTTCCCAATGACGGCCCTCAATGGCGGCCCCATTTTCAAATTCAATGAAGCCGTTTCCTTGCAGGTGCATTGCGAAACACAGGATGAAATCGATACCTATTGGGCAGCCCTTGGCGAAGGCGGCGACCCGCAAGCCCAGCAATGCGGCTGGCTGAAAGACAAATTTGGGCTGTCGTGGCAGATTGCACCTGCAATAATGGGTGAACTGCTTACCACGCCGGAACGCAGCAAACGCGTACTGGATGCGCTGATGCCCATGAAGAAACTGGACATTCAAAAGCTCAGGAACGCGGCTGACAGCGCGGCGAATTCATGAGGACTTGTTTCTCTGATTCACTTTACCTGACCGCTTTCATGCGACGCCAGGCGACATTTCATTTCACTTATCATTAATCGACTATTTCCGGACCGGGAGACGACACCATGAATCAGACTTCAGTTATTCCCTATCTGTTCTTTGGCGGGCATTGCGAAGAAGCCCTTGAATTCTATAAAAAGGCGGTGGACGCAGACGTTGGCATGATGATGCGGTTCAAGGACAGCCCCGAAAAACCACCGCCAGGCACGGTGCCTGAGGATTTCGACAACAAGATCATGCACACCAGCTTTCGCATCGGTAACACAATTATCATGGCGTCAGATGGATGCGAAACAGGGGACAAAGACAGTGGCTTCTCCGGATTCTCCCTGTCCATCGTTCCAAAAGACAAGGAAGAAGCACAAAGAATGTTCAATGCGCTGTCCGAAGGCGGCACAGTGACCATGCCCCTGGGAGAAACGTTCTTCTCGCCATGCTTTGGCATGTTGAAAGACCGCTATGGTCTGGAATGGATGGTGGCTATGCAGCCCGAAGAGGCGCCCGCTCAGGCGTGAGCATGATCCGCACTTTGCCTACCGCCAGCCACCCATGTCCGCCGTCACA